>NZ_JOMN01000013.1:0-166015 GCF_002153485.1 Acetobacter sp. DmW_043
TGGCAACACGATACGACCGCTGCGCTCATACCTTCATGTCCGCAATCCATATCGCTGCAAGCTTTATCTTCTATCTCAAAGAATGAGTCCTGAGCCTAAGTAGTTTTTATGGAAAAAGACCTCTCATATTTAATGAGAGGTCTTTTTTTGTTCTGACTATTTTTAAATCAGGATGCTTGACTTCTGCGCAGTGCCAGGCCCAGCTGCAGCCAGCTCATGCCGCTAATTATCAGCTCAACAGCAACAAATGTGCCGATCAGCCACAACCCTGACCATGGCAGGGTGAAATACAGGCAAAAACCGACAACCAGACTGATGAGGCCACTAAATAAAATAATGCCCCAGCCATGTAGTGCGCGGTGCTTCACCGCCATAATGCAGCGCGTTATACCTGCGGCGATAAAACAGGCTGAGGCGAAAAGCGTGATCATTGTCGCGCCGGCAACGGGCTCCTGGATGATAAAAACTCCGGCGAGAATATAAAGAAGCCCTGCGATGAGTGAGAAGAAGAATCCTCCCCAGTCTTTAACTGCAAATGCGTGAAAAAGCTGTGCTGCTCCACCAACGATCAGTACGAATCCAATGAAAATTGTGCTGGCCAGTGTGACAAATACAGTGTCGATACAGGCAGCAAAGCCAAGTAAAATAAGGGAGATGCCTAAGCCGACAAATAGTCCCCATTTTTTGGTAACGGGCATACAAAGAGCTCCTTTGATTATAGCCGACAGCCTGTGTTTATAAGCTGGTTGCAAATATCACGTGGGCAGCCTGACTTACTTCTCTTTATATATCACCGAATATTTGTGTTAAGTATGCAAAGATAAGTTGACAGAAGAGGCACCTTTACGTAATGGCAACTCTCATTGTCGGGAATGTGGACAGGTCGGCTGCCGCGAACGGATTTATGCTCCCGTTTGCCAGTGATACGAGTTGTGCCCGCTCTGATCCGTGGGGGACAGAGACTACCGGTGTAATCGTCAGAGAAAGAAAACTGTGTTCAGTTTTTGTTTTCTGGCAGAAATGGAAGTGAAGAGCGCCAGATGTCTAAGCGCCTTGAGAGCAAGTACAAAATTAACCGCCGCCTGGGTGTAAACCTCTGGGGCCGTGCAAAATCTCCGGTTAACCGCCGTGAGTATGGCCCAGGTCAGCACGGGCAGCGTCGTAAAAGCAAACCATCTGACTTCTCAGTACAGCTGATGGCTAAGCAGAAGCTGAAAGGTTACTACGGTAACATCAGCGAAAAACAGTTCCGTCGTTACTACCAGGAAGCTGTTCGTCGTAAAGGTGATACATCAGAAAACCTGATCAACCTGCTCGAGCGTCGTCTGGATGCGGTAATTTACCGTATGAAATTTGCGATCACACCGTTCGCAGCACGTCAGTTCATCAACCATGGCCACATCACGGTTAATGGTCGTAAAATGAACATCCCGTCTTACCTTGTTAAAGATGGTGACGTTATCGAACTGCGTGAAAAATCAAAACAGCTTGCTATCGTTCTTGACGCGACGCAGACCAATGAGCGTGACGTTCCTGAATATATGGAAGCTGATCACCGCCAGATGAAGGGCACCTTCCTGCGTGGTCCTAAATTCTCTGACGTACCTTATCCGGTACAGATGGAACCAAACCTGGTCGTCGAATTCTATTCACGTTAATAGTTTCGTTTTTGATCAGCACAACGCCGGGTGGGGCTTTGCCTCTGCCCGGCGTTTGCCGTTTTACCCTGTTTTCTTTTCCAGCCGGATGAGCTGCCATGCCTGATGATATGCCCGTAACTGAACTGACCACGGAAATCGCGCGTCGTCGTACGTTTGCTATCATTTCCCATCCGGATGCTGGTAAAACAACCCTGACAGAACGTATTCTGCGTGCCGGCGGTGCTATTCAGCTTGCCGGTAATGTGCGTGCCAAGGGCGAACGTCGCAGAACCCGCTCTGACTGGATGAATATCGAACGTGACCGTGGTATTTCAGTTGTCAGTTCGGTTATGACGTTTGAATATGGCGGGTGTATTTTTAATCTGCTTGATACCCCGGGCCATGAAGACTTCTCTGAAGATACATATCGTACTCTGACGGCCGTTGATTCTGCTGTTATGGTTATTGATGCGGCCAAAGGTATTGAGGACCGTACACGCAAACTGTTCGAAATCTGCCGTCTGCGTGATATTCCTATCGTTACCTTTATCAATAAAATGGACCGTGAAGCACAGGACCCATTTGCTTTGCTTGATGAGGTTGGTTCGTCGCTGGCGCTTGACACAGCCCCGGCAACCTGGCCGGTCGGACGTGCTGCGGGCTTTATCGGTACGTATGATTTTTTAACGAAAAAGCTTCATACTCAGGAGGATATTCCTGAAACTGATCCCAGGCGTGTGCAGCTGGCAGAAGAGCTCGAGCTGGCAGAAGCCGCTTTACCTGAGTTTGACCGTGAGGCTTTTGATGCGGGTCATCTGACACCTGTTTTCTTTGGCAGTGCGATGAAAGAAATCGGTGTTCTTGACCTGCTGGATGCTCTGGTGGCGTTTGGTCCGTCTCCGCGCGATCAGAAGGCTGAAAACCGCACGGTCAGTGCTGCTGAGCCTGATATGACGGCTCTGGTGTTTAAAATCCAGGCGAATATGGACCCTAATCACCGTGACCGTATTGCCTTTGCCCGTATTTGTTCGGGCAAGCTGGTACGCGGTATGCGGCTGCGCCATGCCCGCACGGGTAAGAGCTTTGCTGTACATACGCCACAGTTCTTTTTTGCACGTGATCGTCAGCTGGCTGAAGAAGCTTTTGCAGGGGATGTGGTCGGTATTCCCAATCATGGTACCCTGCGCATTGGTGATACACTGACTGAGAATGAAGACCTGCAATTTACCGGGGTGCCGCATTTTGCTCCGGAGATTTTGCGTCGTGTCAGGCTTGATGATGCTATGAAAGCTAAAAAGCTGAAACAGGCGCTGATGCAGCTGGCCGAGGAAGGCGTTGTGCAGTTATTCCGCCCCCAGGATGGTGCGCAGCCGATTGTTGGCGTTGTTGGTACCCTCCAGCTTGATGTTTTGCAGGCTCGCCTTAAAGCTGAATATGGTGTGGCCATAGGCTTTGATGCAGTGCCGTTCTCGCTGGCGCGCTGGGTTTCCGGGCCACGTGATAAAATTGAATCCTTTGCTCAGGTGAACCGTAGCGCAATGGCGGATGACCTTGATGATCACCCTGTTTTTCTTGCATCATCCTCTTTCATGATGCGTCGTACGCAGGAGCAAAATCCCGATATCAGCTTCCATGATATCAGGCAGATTGGTCTCGAAGTGAGCTGAAATTCTTTAAAGATCGCCTCTGCTTTCAGAGGTGATCTTGTTTTTCTTCCTGCCAGACTGACAATAGAAAACAGGAAAAGTAACACAGCTGTTTTCTGAAGAGGGCAGATAAAATGTCCCGTGCCTTGGCATAGTTTACAGTTGAGGCAAGGTCAGGCCGCTATGTATGCTGTATACTATCCGGTGTTAACAGCGTATTTTATAAAAAAGCTTTAAAATATTATACAGCAGGACGGCAGTTCAGGAGCGCTTTGCTGGTTGGCAGAAGGTCGGGCCGTTTTGCCCATTGAGCAATGTGCTGGTCCGTTAACAAAATAAGCTGGTCATATTCTGTGTTGCCACTCTGCTTCCAGCATGTTTCGACCGCGTCGAAAGTCAGGTGGGTGGTCATATAGAGGCAGACATCGAGAATGCGGGTGCCAGGGTGCCTGACGATCAGTCGGGGTGAACTGACTTCGATGCTGTCCGGGGGAAGTCCGAGTTCTTCTTCTGCTTCAGCCAGAAGCTGTTCTTTCAGATTAACGGCGTCAGATGCCTCACGTTTTTCGATACTGCCAGCGGGTGGGCTTTGCCAGAAATTCCCCTGGTAAACGGAGGAGGGGTGTCTGCGCCCTAAAACGTACCCCTGCGGGGTGCGCAGCAGGCCGGTCACGGCAAGAGGGTTAAGCTTTAGCTTGCTGAAAAGAGAGGGATTTTTCATCTGTGCCAGCACCAGGCGATATTCTGTCCAGTGTCCGGTAATACAGGTGCGGCTGACATGGTCTGCAGAAAAAACACAGCCGTTAAATAACTCAGGCCGTGCTTCACAGGCTTTCGCCCATATATGGCTGGCTTCAGTCTGGATTTCTGGTGACAGTGTTCCAGGCGGTTGCGTTACTTTGATTTCACAGACTGGTAAAAGTGGCAGAACAGGCCACAGCCCGGGGAATAATGTGCTCATTGTTCTGTCACTCTTCCGGCACTGTGTCTGTTTGTAAGAAGAGGAGGAAAATCCTCCTCTTCGTAATATCAGATCAGGAAAGCTGCTGTTTCAGAGCTGCAGTCAGATCTTTTGTGGTTGCATTGCCACCCAGGTCTTTGGTGCGAATACCGCCCTCTGTGATGGTTTTTTTGATGCCATGGTTAATGCGGTCAGCCAGGTCCTGACGGCCAACATGCTGCAGCATCATAACTGCTGCCATAAGCAGGGCCAGCGGGTTGGCAAGGCCTTTACCGGCGATGTCAGGAGCTGAGCCATGAACAGCTTCAAACACAGCAGCTTTTTCGCCAATATTTGCACCAGGTGCCATACCCAGGCCGCCAATAAGACCCGATGCCAGGTCGGAGAGGATGTCACCAAACAGGTTCGTTGTTACGATAACATCAAACTGCCATGGGTTAGTGACAAGCTGCATTGCACAGGCATCAACAATACGGTCGTTGAATTCAACGCGGCCTTTATATTCTTCTGCAACTTTGCGGCCTTCTTCAAGGAAGATACCGGTCAGCAGTTTAAGAATGTTAGCTTTATGAACCAGCGTTACCGTTTTACGGTTGTTGGCAACAGCATAGTCGAACGCAAATTTAACAATACGACGACACTCAGCACGTGAGTTGTAGCCGGTGCTCAGAGCGATTCCTTTTGGGTCATCACCGACAGGAACATAATGTTCCATAGCAGCGTAGTAGCCCTCAAGGTTTTCACGGAACATAACGAAGTCAATATCTTCGTAACGGCCACCAGGAATGATGGTTTTGGTCGGGCGCATATTAGCGAACAGGCCAAACTCCTGGCGCATTGTGACGTTAATTGACTTGAAGCCACCACCAACAGGTGTTGTCAGCGGGCCTTTGAGAGCCAGAGACGTACGGCGGATACTTTCAATGGTCTGTTTGGGCAGTGGGTCGTTGACCGCATCTACTCCTGCCATGCCGGCGAGTTGTTTGTCCCATACGAACGGGGCACCGACAGTATCCAGAATCTCGACGACTGAGTCCATAATTTCCGGACCAATACCGTCCCCTGGAATAAGGGTTGCAGGAATAGTCTTGCTGTCTTTAGTCATACTCGAAGCTCCTTACGTTGCCCGCTCTTTTTGCGCCTGTTTACCGGTCGATGCGATTCCCATTTGCGTGACTATACCATTTTGTCGAGGCAGCTATACTCAGACGAGGGGAGCGCAGGCCTTCTCAAGCCATAAACGGGCTTCACCCTGCAGGCGGGGGCCAATCAGCCTGAGCACGCGGGCGTGGTAGGCATTGAGCCGTTCGGTGTCCTCTGCTCCCAGTGTTTTCAGGTCTGTCAGTGTGCGGTCAAATGGTACAAGTGTGAGTGTTTCAAACGACAGGAAGGGTTTCACGTTGTCGTTAGCCATGAAGGGCTGAGCCAGAATCAGCGTTTCAAGGCGTATGCCAAACGCACCGGTTTTATAATAACCAGGCTCGTTGGAGAGAATCATCCCTTCCTGAACAGCAATCGAGCCGGGCACTTTAGAGATGCGTACAGGCCCTTCATGCACAGAAAGAAAGCTGCCAACACCATGGCCGGTGCCATGGTCGTAATCAAGTCCGGCCTGCCACAGGTCAAACCGGGCCAGCGTATCAAGCGCGTGACCGGCTGTACCGGCCGGAAAGCACACACGCCCCAGGCGGAGGTTCCCTTTAAGTACTCTGGTAAATGTTTCTTTAAGCTGCTGTGGCGGGGTGTCAGGGCCGGTCCACACCGTGCGGGTGACGTCGGTTGTACCTTCGGGGTATTGCCCGCCGCTATCAATCAGATACACCTCATTTGCGTGCAGAGGGCGGTTGCTTTCTTTGGTGACGCGGTAATGAATGACAGCCCCGTTAGGCCCTGCACCAGAAATCGCATTAAAGGATTCCTCACAATACCCTTCCTCCTCAGCACGAAAAGAGTCGAGCTTTATTGCGGCTTCAAGTTCTGATGTGGTGTGTGCATGTTCATCCAGCCAGTGAAGGAAACGGCACAGAGCGGCACCATCTTTAAGGTGCGCTTCGCGCGCGCCTGCCTGTTCGGTGGCATTTTTCAGAGCTTTGGGAAGCAGGCATGGGTCTGAATTTTCTTTAATAACAGCATGATAATGCGTTAGTGTCTCTGCAAACCATACAGCGCTGGTTGCCGGGTCAACACTGACTGTTTTTCCTTTAAGGGTAGCCAGAACCTGCTCCATCTGCTCAGGAGCATGAATACGAACGTCATCACCCAGCCAGGTCTTAACATCTTCTGGCAGTTTGCTGCGCTCAATAAACAGGTCAACGCTTGCATCTTTATGCAGCAGGGCAAAGGCCAGGACCACAGGTGTGCACGGAATATCACGCCCGCGAATATTCAGCAGCCAGGCGACAGAGGCAGAATCGCTGAGCACAACAGCATCGGCTCCGGTTGCCGTAAGTTTTTGAGCCAGTCTCGTGCGTTTGCTGAGAGAGGCCTCGCCAGCATAAACAAGTGGATGAACGGCAGCAGGACCAGCGGGGAAAGCTGGCCGGTCAGTCCATAAACGGTCGATCAGGTTGCCGCTGGTGGCAATAAATTCGAGATGTGAGC
Source organism: Acetobacter sp. DmW_043 (assembly GCF_002153485.1). Taxonomy (NCBI): domain Bacteria; kingdom Pseudomonadati; phylum Pseudomonadota; class Alphaproteobacteria; order Acetobacterales; family Acetobacteraceae; genus Acetobacter; species Acetobacter sp. DmW_043. Next base: position 6,849 of record NZ_JOMN01000013.1, read on the forward strand.
TGGCGGCTTTAATAGCGCTGAGTTCAGAGTGGCTGATAGTGCGGGCATCATAGCCGATACGCTGCCCGGCTGAGGTATTCTGTGCCAGCCAGAGTGAGGGGGGTGTTTCGTAAATATGGTTACACTGCCAGCTGGCCTGATCAACCTGCTGATCCATTTGCGTAATATAACGTCCGTCAGAAAAGACAGAGGCTGCTGAGTTCAGGGCAATCGCCAGGCCGGCACTGCCGGTAAAGCCTGTTGCCCATGCCAGACGTTCTGCACAGGCGGGAATGTATTCTCCCAGAAACTCATCACTGTGCGGAATGATAAGTCCGTCAAGCTGCTCCTGTTTAAGAAGGGTGCGGAGGGCGGCAAGACGGCTGGCAGACGTGGAAGGCATAAAAGAGACCTCATAGTGAAAATAACAGATCAGAAAACAGGCAAGCTCCCATACTCAGGGGAGTATGAGAGCAGGTTATCAGATAATCATGATTTATGTGCGGGCAGGGCGAACGGCTTGCGCAGTACCAGAGTGGCCCAGTCACCTTCTGCAAAGGTTTTTTCTAAAACCAGCCCCTGACGGCGGTGAGCGCTTAGTACCATAGGAATCTGGGTGCGCAGCAGGCCTGCAAGAATGGCAGTGCCGCCAGGTGCCAGGTTGATCGCCATGTCTTTGGCCATCAGGCAAAGAGGGCGTGCCAGAATATTAGCAAAGACAAGATCATAAGGTGCCTGACGGCGAATTTCAGGGGTACGCCAGCCATTGCCCAGCCGGCATGTCAGGGCATGTGCCAGCCTGTTGCGTGCGGCGTTGGACGCTGAAACCCGCACAGACCAGGGCTCGATATCTACAGCGAGAACTTTACGGTGCAGCAGGGCCGCTGCAGCCATGGCCAGAATGCCCGAACCACACCCCAGATCGAGGATGCGGCGCGGTTTGCGGTAAGCCATCCATTCAAGGGCACGCAGGCAGCCACGGGTTGAGCCATGTTCGCCCGAGCCGAAGGCCACGCCGGCATCAAGTGTCAGCACGATACGGGTTTTATCAGGGGTGTCAGGCAGGTGTGTGCCACGAATAACGAAACGTTGCCCGACCTGTTGTTCGGGGAAAGATTCATAGGTGCGGGCAAGCCAGCCTTCAGCCTCAGTCGCTTCGCGGTGCAGAGGGGCGTCAACAGAGCTTATCAGACTGGCCAGAGCCAGAGCCGCAGCAAGTTCATCATCGCGATGCCCTGCATCTTTAACACCCTCAACACGCCATAGAGTGCCCTCAGGGTTAGCTTCAAACAGGCCAACCGTGGTGCATACGGTGCCTATGGCGTTTTCGTAGGCCTCGACAGCACTCTCCGGAATGGTAACCGAGACCGTTTCAAGAGCCGTAGCGTGTCTGCGGGAGGGAGCGGTCATCAGATTTTCTTTACAAAAGAGGAAAGGAGACGCTTTGTCTGGCCATTTTCAAAAACAATTTCAAGATGGGTGTGCTCTACATTCAGCACGATGCCATTGCCAAAGCGGGGGTGGGTGACCTGTTCACCAGGCTGGAAAGAAGGACCTCCGGAGGAGGCGGAGAAGGAACCCTGTCTGTGGCCATTATTCATAATACCCTGACTGAAAAGCGATTCATCACGCAGGCTTTTCTGACGTGGTATACCGTCATTTTTGCGGGTAACGTGCTCTTCAGGCAGTTCATCAAGAAAGCGGCTGGGCATGGATGGCTGCCAGCCTGTATAGGTGCGGCGCCGGCCGGCATGGTAAATCAGGGCATGCAGGCGTGCGCGGGTAATGCCCACATAGGCAAGGCGGCGTTCTTCTTCCAGGCCTTTCTGTCCACCGTCATCCAGAGTGCGCTGCGAGGGGAAAACCCCTTCCTCCCATCCTGGCAGGAAGACAATATCAAATTCCAGGCCTTTAGCACCGTGCAGTGTCATGAGAGAGAGTTTGGCTTCACTGGCGGTTTTGTCATCGTGCTCCATAACCAGAGCAATATGCTCAAGAAACTTTCCTAACGTGCCAAAATCTGTCAGAGCACGCACCAGCTCCTTCAGATTCTCCAGCCTCCCTGGTGCTTCGGGTGAGCGGTCATTACGCCACATATCGAGGTAGCCGCTGGCCTCAAGCAGATATTCGGCGGCTTGTACGTGTCCTTCGCGCTGAAGGAGGCTTTGCGTGCTGAGAAGTGCGCTGACAAAGCTGTTAAGGTGTTCTGCAATTTTTCCCTTCAGCTCTCCGCGGCTTAACATCATCTCCGTGCCGGCAAATAAAGGGACCTGTTCGCTGCGTGAGGCTGTATGAAGTTTTTGCAGGCTTGCCGGGCCAATGCCACGTTTTGGTACGTTGATAATACGTTCAAATGCCAGGTTATCTGCCGGGTTATGTAACAGGCGCAGGTAAGCCAGAGCATCACGAATTTCAGCCCGTTCATAAAAACGGGTGCCGCCGATAATACGATAGGGCAGCCCTGTCTGCATCAGTCGTTCTTCAAAGGCGCGTGTCTGAAAGCCTGCCCGTACCAGAATGGCCATTTCGGCCAGCGAATGGCCTTGTCTGTGCAGGGAATCAGCCTCTGTGCAGATAGCCAGAGCCTCTATCTCAGAGTCTTCCACTCCGGTCACAACAACCTTTGCCGCAGGCTGGTTATCATCGCGACCTGTGCGCAGTGTTTTGCCCAGGCGCTCTGTATTATGGGCAATAAGCCCTGCGGCTGCCCCGAGAATATGCCGGGTGGAGCGGTAGTTGCGCTCAAGACGTACAACCTGAGCTCCGGGGAAGTCCTGCTCAAAGCGGAGAATATTGGCTATTTCTGCACCGCGCCACGAATATATTGACTGGTCGTCGTCGCCTACACAGCAAATGTTAGAGACTTCACCCTGTCTGCGTGCCAGCAGGCGCAGCCAGAGGTACTGAACCGTGTTTGTATCCTGATACTCGTCGACGAGTATATAGCGAAACAGGCGCTGATAATGTGCCAGTATCTCAGGGTGAGTGCGCAGCATTTCTGTGACATGCAGCATCAGGTCGCCAAAATCACAGGCATCAAGTTCGCGCAGGCGGGTCTGATAAGCGGCATAAATGGCCCGGGCATGTCCGGCTGCAAAATCGCAGTCCTCTGCATCCGTCACAGCGGAGGGCGTCAGGCCACGATCTTTCCAGCGTTGTATAACTCCCATCAGACCAGGGGCCGGCCAGCGTTTGGTGTCAATGTACCATGGCTCCATCACCTGTCTGAGAAGGCGGAGCTGATCGTCTGTATCGAGAATGGTAAAATTATGTGTCAGGCCAGCGCATTCGGGGTGCTGGCGTAGCATACGGGTGCACAATGCATGGAATGTGCCCAGCCAGAGTCGTTCTGTTTCGGTACCTAAAATGGCATTAACGCGCTCGCGCATTTCGCGGGAGGCTTTGTTTGTAAAGGTGACCGCCAGAATCTGCCACGGCTTAGCTCGCCCGGTCAGCAGAATATGTGCGAAGCGTGTTGTCAGTACACGTGTTTTTCCGGTCCCGGCACCAGCAAGAACAAGAAGCGGGCCATCAGTTGTTTCAATGGCATTACGCTGTTCTGTATTGAGGCGTGATAAATAATCTTTATTATCTTCTGTATTTTCAGAAGAATAAGGGGGAGGAGAATACTCTGAAATTGTCATTTCTCCTGTTCTATATTAATAATTACTCTAAAGAGTAGTGGGTGGATAAGGTATAAGAGTTTGCTTGTAAGGTCAAAGGCATACATCAAAAAGATATAGAAAGGGAGCTGATTTGAGACAGGTTTTTGCCAGTACGGGGGGGGCTGGTCATCGTCAGCGCATGCGTGAGCGTGTTATGTCTCAGGGTGCTGGCACATTGCAGGATTATGAGGTGCTGGAGATGCTGCTTTTTCCTGGCGTGCCAAGGCGCGATACAAAGCCGCTGGCCAAGACCCTTATCAATGCCTTTGGTTCCTTGTCGGGGGTTTTGACAGCCTCAGAAAAAGAGCTGCGCAGGCATGGCGCAGGCCCTGCGGCTTTGCGGCTTCTGGCTCTTATTCCAGTCCTGAATGAGCGTTTAAGTTTTTCTGACGGGAGAGCAGAACGCTTTGATATCAGTAACTGGGATGCACTGATAACCTATTGTAATGTTACATTAGCGGGTCTGCCTGGCGGGCAGTTACATGCGCTTTTTCTTGATAGTAAAAATCAGATTCTGGTGGATGACATTATTGAAGAGGGAGGCGCTGCGGGCCTTACTTCTTCTGACCGGAGTGCTGCACTCGGGAGCCATGCAGCGTGCAGTATGGCTGTTGCGCTGCTGAGGCGTGCTCTGGCTTATCATGCGTCTGCATTGATTACGGTGCGACTTGCTTGTGACGATATATCCTCAGGCGAGCAGATGGAGAGGGAGAGGATGCTGATAGAAGAGCTGATGGCGGCGGCTCCGTTGTTATCAGTCGATTTCCATGATCATCTGGTTCAGGAAAAAAACGGCTGGCTGAGTTTTCGGTCGTGGAGGGAGAGTCTGGATTGTGAGAGCCAGGGGCTCTGATGATAGATAAAAAAATAAAAAACAGGGTAAAAGACAGATTTAGCAGAGAAGAGCATTATCCATTACGACCGGCAGCTGAAAGAGAGGCTGACTATCAGAGTTTTGCAGCTGCTGGTGGAAAGATTGATGATGCTCAGTTACTTCAGGCTTTTTTAAGAGCGATTGCTCCTGATTTACATGATAGCGAAAAGATAGTCGTACGCCTGATGGCTCGTTTTGGTTCTCTTGTCGCAATACTGAGCGCATCAGCTGAAGAGTTGTCAGAAGAGCTGAAAAAGCACACTTCACTGATCGTTTATTTTCAGCTGATCAGAGAGGCTGTACTGCGATCTCATTTATTTCATCTGAAAAAAGAAGGGATACGACACAATACCAGATGGCTGTATGCCTACCTCCGTGTGATGTTATCACAGGAAAAGAGAGAGCAGGCCCGTGTTTTATTCTTTGATTCGGCGAAATGTTTGCTTGCCGAAAAACTTATGGGACAGGGTACGGTAGATACGGCCCCTATTTATCCCAGAGAGGTCGTGCATGCAGCCGTAAACTGCAAAGCACAGTTTCTGGTGCTGTCGCATAATCACCCGAGTGGAGATCCTTCTCCTTCTTCAGATGACCTTGCGTTAACGCGCCATATTCAGGGCGCCGCGCGTCTGATGAATATTACTGTGCTTGACCATATTATTGTCGGTCAGAACAGCTTCTTCAGTTTTTGTGATGAAGGTCTGCTCTGACCATATATTCAGGCTGAATGTCTGGTGGCCGTTATGTCGGCAAGTGGGCCAAGTGCATCCTGCACACCAAATTCACCTGGCAGGCTGCCATAAGGGAACAGAATGTTGACATGCCCCATTTTACGCCCCGGGCGTGCCTCGGCCTTACCGTAAAGATGGGGGAGTAAAGCAGGCGCTGCGATAATCTGAGGCCACAGGGCCATATCATCAGGGCCAACCAGATTTTTCATAACTGCATCAGAATGTCTGCGCGCGGGGGGAAGAGGCATGCCCGTAACAGCCCGAATATGCATATCAAACTGATCGGCCGGGCAGGCATCCATAGTCCAGTGCCCTGAATTATGAGGGCGTGGTGCAATTTCATTAACCAGCAGATTTGCTTTATGGTCGAGAAACATTTCAACGCCGGTAATGCCTGTAAGATCAAGCTGTTCAGCTATCTGTGCAGCGAGTGCCTGTGCCTTATGTGCGACTTCTGCCGTGACAGGAGCCGGAGCCAGGGTCAGGTCAAGGATACCATTGACGTGGTGGTTCTGAGCCGGGTCAAAACAGCGAATGGTGCCGTCTGTGCCACGTACAACCATCACGCTGAGTTCGCAGGCAAAATTAACCATGCCCTCTGCCACCAGAGGGTGCGGCGATAATGTGCTGAGAGCGTTATCAAAGTCACCAGCACTGTAAATGCGGCACTGACCTTTGCCGTCATATCCCTCACGTGTGGTTTTCAGGATAAATGGAAAGCCAAGGGTCTCAGCAGCATTCTGCAATGAGGGCAGATCAGTAACAGAGCACCACGGGGCGACCGGAATGCCAGCGTTAGTCAGGAATGTTTTTTCGGCAATACGATCCTGGCTGATACGTAAAATCTGTCCTGATGGCCTGACAGGGCGATGTTTTGAGAGAAAATCAAGCGCATCTGCGCTGATATTTTCAAATTCAAATGTGACAACATCGACTGACTGAACAAAATTGTTCAGGGCGTCAAAATCGTCATAAGCACCGATTGTAATACCGTGAGAAACCTGAGCTGCAGGGCCGTCTGCCTCCTGTGTCAGAATATGCGTTCTGAAACCCAGTTTTGCGGCAGCCATGGCTGACATACGCCCAAGCTGCCCTCCGCCGATAATGCCGATGATAGAATTAGGCGCAAGAGGGGCGTTTGTGATGTGAGAGGTCATTCGTTTTCGGTCACTGGAGCATTGGCAACAGAGGCAGTTTGCAGAGCACGCCAGGCGTCAAGGCGTGCGGCAAGAGCCGGGTCATGTAAAGCAAGAACAGAAGTTGCAAGCAGGGCGGCATTTTTTGCGCCTGATGCACCGATAGCCAGGGTGCCGACAGGTACACCACCTGGCATCTGCACAATGGAAAGAAGGCTGTCCATACCTTTGAGTGCGCGCGACTCAACCGGAACCCCCAGCACCGGCAGGCGTGTCCAGGCGGCACACATGCCGGGCAGATGCGCTGCACCGCCTGCACCGGCAATAATGACACTCAGGCCGCGGTCTGCGGCGCTTTTGGCATATTCTGCGAGTCGGTCAGGTGTGCGGTGCGCAGAAACGATCAGTGTTTCATGCGGAATTTCAAACTCTGTAAGGATGAGGTCAGCATGACGCATGGTTTCCCAGTCGGACTGACTGCCCATAATAATACCAACTTTGGGCTGGGTATTCTGGTCGATGACTGAAGCGGCTAAGGCGGTTTTTTCGTTCACGGTCACAATCTGTCTGTCTCAGGCTATAGGAAATAAGATCAGGCAATATCATCAGGGATAAGCTGATTTTCAAGCCATGTAATTTTATCTCTCAGGAGAAGTTTACGTTTTTTCAGGCGTCCTGTCTGAAGCTGGTCGATAATGCCATCGCTGTGAAGAAGGCGGTTGATGATCGTGTCGAGGTCACGATGTTCGCTGCGTAACTCATGAAGCTGGCTCAGAAGAAAATTGCGGTCATTGAGCATAATACCGTGCCTCAGTCAGGATGAAGAAGGTCTGATTATGATCCGGAATATGAGCAGGGCGCCAGTTTTTTATGCGGTCTGATATCTGAAAAGCAGACCGGAATAACGTGATATCAGTGCAAAAGTTATGAGGTCAGAGCATGCCTGGACGATTAAAAATTAAAAAAAACATATAAAAAAAATTTCTTTTTGCGCTACGCTTCCTAAACCACCTGTTAATAAGTTGGAGGTTGCTAATGACTATTCTGTCCAGAATTGCGAATCTGAAATCGCGTCATTCACGCATCGATCAGCAGATTGAATCGGAGGATGGCCGTCCAAGGCCTGACCAGCGGGTTCTTACGACACTCAAACTTAAAAAACTACGCCTTAAAGAAGAAATAGAGAGACTTTCTTCCTGAAGATTTTTTTATTTACTCCGCCTTAAAAGACGAATCGCTGGCCATTTTGATCTGGCCAGCGATTTTTTTTAGTCTTCTTCGCTGTGTGTATGTGTCAGCTCAGCAGGAAAATGCAACTCTTCAGCACTTGCCGGTAAAGGCTGTGGAATTTCCTGGCCATCGCGTTCAAGGCGCAGCGTGGCTGCCTGCACAGCAGCATTCAGGTCAGCCTGGCGGCACAGACCAATAGTAACCGGGTCACGTGGTTTAATATTGGGTGTGTTCCAGTGCTGCTTGGTACGCACTTTGCTGATGGTGTCTTTAGTGGTGCCCAGTAGTTTAACAATTTCCTGGTCATTGAGCTGCGGAAAGTTACGCAGCAGGAATGCAATGCCGTCCGGGCGGTCATGGCGTTTTGCCACAGGAGTGTAACGAGCGCCTTTTGAACGCCGCTTAACCGGATTATTGGTTGGCAAAATTTTCAGTCTGGCATCAGGATTAGCTTCGCAGCGGGTGATCTCATCCTGTGTGAGCTGGCGGTTGGCAATCGGGTCATACCCGACGATGCCCTGAGCGACTTCGCCATCGGCAATAGCCTGGACCTCAAGAGGGTGCAGGCCGCAAAATTCAGCCACCTGAATAAAGCTCAGGGCTGTCTTTTCAATGAGCCACACAGCGGTGGCTTTTGGCATCAGCGGTAACGTTGTCATTGGTTTATCCTGTCGTCGGGCAGCGGCTTATGCAGGCACCGGTCAGTTTACGACGGTTCGGAGCGTTCCGAAGAGGGTGCGTGCGTGCCAGCGTACTATGCAGGCGTTGATATGGGGGAGGGGAGTGCGTGAGGTCAAGACGCAAATGCATCAATATAAAAAAAGGAGGGGTAAAAACCCCTCCTTTTTTCTAATCTTTAAGGCTGATGCAGCTATGCTGCTACAGTTGCGAGCTGTGTTGCCGCGGCTTCAACCGGCAGGGATTCGGAGGTTGCTGCTCCTGTACTAATGGCAATGCGACGCGGCTTGAGTGCCTCAGGCACGACCTGCCGCACAGAAACAGAGAGAAGGCCATTGTCCATTCTGGCTTCTATAACCTCAGCATGGTCAGCCAGGGCAAAGCGCCGCTCGAATGCCCGGCGTGCAATGCCCCGGTGTAAAACTTCACCTGTTTTTGGCTGCTCGCCAACACGGCCGGAGACAATCAGCGTGTTATCCTGCACAACGAGCTCAATATCGTCAGGGGAAAACCCGGCGACTGCCATTGTCAGGCTGTAACTGTCGTTTCCTGTTTTAGAAATATCATAGGGAGGATAGCTTGCGGTCGATGTATTGCGCGCTGCTGTATCCATCACCTGTGCCAGCCTGTCAAAACCAATAGCTGAACGAAACAGGGGGGCAAAATCGTAAGACATAAAAAAACCTCCTCATCTGGCAAGGTCAGACCGTCACTATGCTCCCGTGTGGCAAGCATAATCGGGTCATTGCGTTGTTTTATGGCAAAACCCCGTTTGGGCGTTTGTGCCATATACCAGACATGGAAAACCCCGCTCCCTCTTTCAAGGGGCGGGGCTGAAGCAAGTTCTGCCAGAAGGCAAAATTTTATTTCTTGCGAGAACCGATACCGGCAAAGCGTTTGTTGAACTTTGCAACCTGGCCCCCGGTGTCCATCATACGCTGAACGCCGGTCCAGGCGGGGTGAGATTTTGTGTCAACATCGAGGCGCAGTGTGCTGCCTTCTGAGCCATAGCATGAGCGTGTTTTGTACTCGCTGCCATCGGTCATGACGACGTTAATTTCGTGATAGTCAGGGTGAATGCCGGTTTTCATGTTAAAAATCTTTCTGTTCAGGCAAGGTTGTCCCGATGCCGACCGGGATATGCGTGCGTGTGCATATAGCCGTACGTTGCAAAGTGATCAACTGTTCTTATTCAAACTTATCATCAGACAGGTATATTTTATGTAAAACCAGGTCACAGATGAAGCGATAAAGAAAATTTAATCTTAAAAACAGATGTTAATTTAATCTTTTCTTTTCTAGTCTAAGCTGGCCATGCCGTAATTTATTCTTTAACTACGGCAGGTCTCTCATGTGATAACAGGGGTTTTTTATGGCTGAGTCCAAGTTGAAAGTGCATACGCCGGGCTGGGTTTCTGAGTTTCGTGCTTTTATTATGCGTGGAAGTGTTGTCGACCTGGCTGTTGGTGTCATTGTCGGTGCTGCTTTTACCGGTGTTGTAAACAGTCTGGTAAAAGATGTATTTAACCCCGTTATCGGTTTAATTATTGGTGGTATCGACTTTTCAAACGTTTTTATCACCCTTAAGGGCCCGCACGTTACCTCTCTGGCTGAAGCGCAGAAGGTTGGGGCTGTTACCATTAACCTTGGTATGTTCCTGAATGCGATTATTCAGTTTCTGATTACCGCTATGGTCATTTTCTGGGTGATTAAGGCTTTAACTAAAATGCATGTCCGTGAGGATGCAAAACCAGCAGCACCGCCGGCTCCGACCAAAACTGAGATTTTGCTTGAGCAAATTCGCGACGAACTGGCATCTAAACGCGCTGAGTGATAGGTGTTAAGCTTGTCGTGGATCAAAAAAGCCTGTGACAATGTTGTCGTAGCAGGCTTTTTTACCATATTGAGCAAGCTTAATGACTAATTTTAAAAAATATATTTCTACTTATTTTACAAAGCGCATCACAGTGGTGGTGCTTTTATCTGTGACCCTGCTGGGTGGCTGTCAGACACATCCCCGGGGGCTTGACCTGACGCCCACGCCACGCACGCTGGTATACTCTTATATTATTGCCAATGGGATGGCACGCGGACGTATTATGAGAGGCGCGGTCAGCCATGAGCAGCTTATAGCCCTGGCCAAAATTGATCGTCAGGCGTTGCTGAGTATTCTCATCGCGCAGAGATATCCTTCTCACAGGAATTTCCATCTGGCGGAAGATGCTGTCATTGCTTACCTGGCGGCTATTGAGAGTTAAATACCCTCAGCATATTCAGGTTAGTGGCCCGTTATTATAGTCAAATCAATGATATTTTCATCTGGCCTGAAACGGGTTCTGATAGAAAGAGCCTTGTGGTTTTTATGGTCGCATAGCCTCTTTGAGGCTGTATTTTTATTTGCCCGGGCCATTTCGTCGGTCGTCTCTTCGGGAGCAGCCGCACAATAATACACGGTTGTTTCCTGGTTGTTGTTATCTGATAAAAAAAGCTCTGCCGGCATAAAGCCGGCAGAGCCTGATCGTATTGAAACGCGAAAGAAATGATGTGTTTTACTGGAATGGCATATAGCGCAAAGAAACAAAGGCCATATTGTCGTCTGTATGCGGGCGGCCACCAATGCCAGAGAAACCGGCAACATCTGTGTGAGAGAACTGAGCGCCCAGAGCAAGTGTACCATAGGCTCCCTGGCTGTAACGCCACCAGAAACCAAGGGTGCCCTGAGCGACCCTTTTGATATTTGCATTACATGTCAGCGGGCTGTCCTCTATGTTACAGCCAGCCACATTAAACAGTGAGTTACCATAACCGTAAGCTTTACCGTTCACACTATATGAGCTGCGGCTCAGGATTTGCTCCATACCGCCATAAGCATAAACGTCGATGGTTTTGGTGGGGTGACCAATCAGGCCAACCAGAGCCTGGGCTTCTGGCAGAGGGGCTGGTGAGCCGTTCATGCGGGTTGTGGCATCTGGCAGGTTAGATGTACCATAGCGCCCGATACCGTAGCCGGCGAGGCCTGAAGCTTCGAAGTCAAATTTGTGCTTGATAATCGGGATAATCATACCACCGCCACCGCCACCGGCGACTGCAGTATTGCTTTTGCCGCCACCGACATGGCTAACGCGATCATGCAGGAAGCGCAGAAGACCATAAGCCTCAAAGTGACCAAAGCTTGGGTCAGCTGTTCCCTTCAGGATAACGTCGGGAGCAACATCGGTAGAGTAGGTTGTGGTTGAGTTGTAAACCTGACCACCGGCGTTGTTGTAAGTGATCTTCTTGCCTTCTGGCGTGTAGACCGTGCCTCCCCAGATAGATTGTGGGTTTTCGATCGAAAGACCAACATGATATTCGTGGTTGTGGAAGCCCTTAACAATGCGCACACCGGTATTTCGGGTCCAGGTAAAGCCAGGAATATACTGTGCGTCGATAACCAGCGGTACTTCTTCGCTACGTACAGCCATGCCTTTTTTAAACATGGTTGCCATAGACCATGACTGACCGCCCATAACATAGAAGTCGTTGCCGCGGTCTTCATAAACGCCATACATCAGGCGTGAGCGCAGAACGTAACTGTTGCTCTGTCGTGAGTTGGATGAAGAGCCTGCACCCTGGAAGTCAAGCTCGGTATAGCCTGAGACGCTTTTTGTGTCAGAGATATTGGCGCCCACAAGTGCGGAGAAACGGCTCTGACGTTCAGACTGATGATACTCATTAATATGAGCATTCGGGCTTTGTTTCCAGGGGATGGTAGCAAAGTTTGAACTGATATCGGATGTTTCGTTTCTTGAGCGGAACATGCCGGCCATTTCAACAAAGCCACCCAGGGTAATAGAGATACGCCCTACGTTAAACTGTCCTTTATGCAGAAAGTTTTTCTCAGAAGATGCTGCTGACTGAGGGACAGGCATACCGGTGATGCTGGCATAGCTGGTTGGAGAATTTTTTCTGTCAGATGGCCCGATTGTCAGGAAAGGACGTTTTGACAGTTCTGCGTTGTCGCTAAATCTGATTGGTCCGTCTATTTTTTCCTGGCCGACACGATGCATGTGTTCAGCGGTGATTTTTTTAAGCCTGAAAATCTCCTGGTCACGTTTGGCCTGGTGAACCTTCATTTGCTGAAGTTGGTTCTGCATATTTCTGATTTGCTGCTCCATCATTTCTATCTGAGATGGTGCTGCATAAGCACTGTGTGCTTCGAGGGTCAGACAGGATATAACCGAGGCAGAGATAAAAAGTTTATGTTTTAACAGCCGCGCGCCCAGCAATGTTGCTACTCCAGATCAGGGAAACTTCCTGCTCTGTTAGGCTATTTGTATCGCGTTGAATGAGAAGGTTTTATGACAATTATTCCGTAGTGGAAACGGAGTGACAGCGCTGTTAATTTATGAAAAATATTTACATAAAAATGGCCACGGCACAGGGTTTTTTGTCTTGTACCGTGACCTGAGAGCAACGTTTTTTATGATGGCGTGCTGGCACCACGTCTCAGGCGCTTTTCTCCCATAAACAGGAGAAGAGGGGCTGCAATGAAAATAGAAGAAGATGTGCCAACAACAATGCCAAAAAGCATGGTCCAGGCGAAGCCGGAAAGCGTGGCTCCGCCAAACAGGGCCAGAGGCAGTGTGGCCAGAAAAACAGTTGAGGATGTGCCCAGCGTACGGTTGAGCGTTTCATTAATAGAAAGGTCAAGCAGTTCTCTCAGGGGCATTGTGCGGTATTTGCGCAGGTTTTCACGTACGCGGTCATACACCACAACTTTGTCGTTCGTTGAATACCCCAGAATGGTCAGAATAGCTGCCACCATAACCAGGTCAAATTCAAATCCGGTAACGACCAGGAAACCAACTGTTTTTGTCAGGTCGAGCACAAGGGTAATAACCGCACTCAGCGCAAACTCCCACTCAAAGCGAACCCAGATATAAATCAGAATCATCCCAAGGCTGAGTACCAGAGCCAGAATGCCGTTGCGGAACAGCTCCGCAGAAACAGATGCCCCTACAGCATCAGCTCTGATAACCGTTGCGCCGGGCTGGGCTTCATTGATGGCATGGCGAACAGTGTCAACAACAGCTTCAGTTTTCTGACCTGCTGCTGTGTCGAGCCTGATCAGAACATCTTTGTCACTGCCAAAGGTCTGAATAGAGGCATGCTCAACACCAGAGCTGGCCAGCGCATGGCGCAGCCTGGCAAAGTCAGCATTGTCCGGGGTTTTTGCTTCAACAACAATGCCACCACGAAAGTCGAGCCCCAGGGTCAGACCCGGGTAAAAGAACAGCCCGAGTGATGCCAGTGACAACACGGCAGAGGTAATGAGGCCGGCGAAGCGCCCGCGCATAAAGTTGATATGAGTGTCTTTGCGAACAAAGCGCAGAAGAGGACGTCCGAACATATGATGCGCCTCGTCTCAGACCGGCAGGCTTGCCGGGCGCGTCAGAGCGTACCAGCGAACCATAAGCAGTCGGGAAAGGAAGAGAGTGGTAAACAGGGTGGTGACAATACCGATGGTAATTGTCAGGGCAAAACCTTTGACCGGGCCTGTGCCGAACACAAACAGCATGACGTGTGCCAGCAGGGCTGTCGCATTACTGTCTACGATAGTTGATGTAGCCCGTTCAAACCCGACCTGCATCGCGTTGAGAGGGCTGCGGCCCCGCGCCACCTCTTCACGTATACGTTCATTGATCAGGATATTGGCATCAACCGCCATGCCCAGGGTCAGAAGCATACCGGCCATTCCTGGCAGGGTCAGTGTGGCTTCAAACAGCGAGAGAATAGCCATCATCAGCACCAGGTTGGCCAGCAGAGCAATGTTGGCATACCAGCCAAAACGGCCATAAAACAGTGCCATAAACACAATAACCAGGACAAAGCCTGTTGCCAGGCTAAACATACCGGCACGGATAGAGGCAGCACCCAGTGACGGGCCAATGGTACGCTGTTCAACAACGGTCAGTGGGGCGGGCAGAGCGCCGGCATTAAGCATCAGAGCCAGGTTTGTAGCGCTGTCTTTATTAAAGCCACCGGTAATCTGACCATTTCCGCCAGTTATCGGGCCTCTGATAACAGCGGCTTCAACGACCTTATTGTCGAGCACAATTGCAAAGCGTTCGCCAACGTGAGCGCGTGTGATGTCTGAGAAAGCATGAGCCCCGGTTGAGTCGAGTGAGAAAGCAACCGCCCAGCCACCGCTGTCAGAATCAATTGTTGCTGCCGCATTTGTCAGGCTCGTACCGTCGACATCCACGTGGTCGTAGACCGGCAGAGTCGTGCTATCGTTTGAGTCATACATCGGCAGCAGAGTAACGCCAGGAGGCGGAGCCGAGGCGTGCATCGGGTTGGCATCAACCAGCCTGAAGGTCATTTTGGCTGTTGTGCCAAGCAGGTTTTTAATCCGTTCAGGATCACTGATGCCAGGCAGCTCTACTACAATACGGTCATCACCCTGGCGCGTAATTTCAGGGTCAATCGCGCCCGTTCCGTCGATACGGCGGCGGACAATTTCAATCGACTGGGCAATGGCTGAGCGCGCGCGCGCTTCCATAGCTTCAGGCGAGAGTGTCAGGGCAATGGTGCCGTTCGGCCCGGCTGTTACAGTAAATTCGTGTGGGGCGGCCTGAGGCATTTTACGCAGAACAGCCAGGTCAGCCTCAGTTTCTGAGGGCACACGTGGCGTAAACGTAACTGCGCTTTTGTCCGTGTCGACGGTGATATTGCGGTAGCCAAGCTGGGCCTGAAGCAATGTTGAACGCATGTTGTCGGCCAGTGCCTGTAACCGGTCGTGCGTCAGGCTTTTCAGATCGATCTGCATAAGCAGATAGGAGCCACCGCGAAGGTCCAGTCCGAGATGGACCTGGCGCCAGGGGATGGAGGGGACGGGCTTGCGCAGGCCATTGGGGAGGCAAAGCAGCAGACCTGCCAGGCACACACCTAAAACCAGGGCCATCTTAAGTCGGCTGTAGTACATTCTCACCTGAAATTGTCAGTTTGGGTTGGCGAAACATGCCGCTCTCTGCCAGATGATGCAACACTCGTCAGCCATAAACCCATCGTTTATGATATATTTTATGGTGAACTGTGTCTCGTCTGCCTGTTTTGTGCAGGCAGGGGAAATCTCAGGCTGGTGTGCAAAATGCCGTGCTGTGGTTTTATAAGGTGGTAAAATTAAGCCATAGTAGAATGGCAGATCAGGACAGGGCGCGTGGCAGGTGTTGCAAAGCCGCGATACAGGAGAGCACGCCCGTTGAGGCGGAGAAGAAAAGTGCAGAAAAAATTGCGGACAGGCGTTATCGGAGCCGGACATTTCGGGCGTTATCATGCACTTAAGGTCGGAAGTGTGGCCCGTGAGGTGCTGGCTGGTGTGTATGACCCGGATTCGCAGCGTGCTGCCCTGGTGGCTTCAGAGGCGCAATGCCCTGTGTTTGATACAGCAGAGGCCTTATTTGCTTTGTGCGATGCCGTGGTGATTGCTGCACCGGCAGAATTTCATTTCGACCTGGCTGTTAAAGCTCTGCGAGCAGGCAAACATGTGCTGGTTGAAAAGCCGGTTGCGGCTACTCTTGAACAGGCTGACCAGCTTGTGGCTCTCTCTGATGAGACGGGTCGGGTCTGTCAGGTCGGGCATTTGCTGCGTTATTCCGCTGAGCATGCCGCGATTACGCAGCGTATTACGCGCCCTCTTTACATAGAGGCGACACGTATCGCGCCCTTCAAACCACGCGGCACAGATGTATCCGTTATTCTTGACCTGATGATTCATGATCTGGATCTGGTGATGGCGATTGTCGATAGCCCTATCGCGCAGGTTGATGCCCTTGGGGCAGCGGTGAGCTCAGATCATGAGGATATCGCTAATGCGCGGGTGCGCTTTGAAAACGGCTGCGTCGCAACGATTACAGCCAGCAGAATTTCTCTCAAAACTGAGCGCAGAATGCGCCTGTTCTCGCAGGAGGGCTATCTGTCAGCTGATTTTGGTAAGCGCGAACTGGTGATGATAGGGCGCGAGCGTGGCCTGCCTTTACCTGGCACAGGGGGCTTCAGACGAGAATCGATGACCTGGAAGGAAAGTGATTCGCTGCACGCTGAGCATGAGGCTTTTGTTGCGGCCTGCCTGGATGGGGCTCCGGTCGTGGTTGACGCACGTGCGGGCCGGCGCGCGCTTGAGGCTGCGCTGCTGGTTGCGGAGGGAATTGAGACGACGCGGCGTCGCATGGAATTGTCTGGCCTGATTCAGGAGGGCTAAGAAGAGAGGTGACTTTTTTTTAATTTTCAGGAATCCGCTGAAAACCGCAGCAAAAGTGAGATGCAAGTTTTTTTCGTGGGCAATGTGTAAAAAAAACACTAGATATAGGGGGCTTCATCAAGCAAAAGCACGAAATGTGGTGTTGCTCTTGAAGCCCTGATATACACCCGTAGTGATTAACTATTAAAGCGGAGCCAGCGATCCATGAGTCTCGTCGACGTTCAGGAAGCAAAAACCTATTGTTCTGAGCCACGCGAGCCCGGGATGTGTGATATGTTCTCTCCCTCACAGCTCGATGACATGGTTCAGCTCCCGGGCTATCACCAGGTCCGTGTTGACCGTTCGCGTGATGCCCTTCTGACGCCGTTTGGCAAAGCAACGCTTGATAACCGTTACCTTCTGCCAGATGAGAGCTACCAGGATCTGTTCGGTCGTGTAGCCTCGTATTATGGCGCTGACGCTGCACATGCACAGCGTATTTATGATTATATGAGCCAGCACTGGTTTATGCCAGCAACACCTGTTCTCTCCAATGGTGGCACTTCGCGCGGTCTGCCTATTTCATGCTTCCTGAACGAAGCCAGCGACAGCCTGGAAGGTATTGTCGGTCTGTGGAATGAGAATGTCTGGCTGGCCAGCCGTGGTGGTGGCATCGGGTCGTACTGGGGTAACCTGCGCTCTATTGGTGAAAATGTCGGGCGTAACGGCAAAACCTCAGGCGTTATTCCTTTTATCCGGGTGATGGACAGCCTGACACTGGCGATCAGCCAGGGTTCGCTGCGTCGTGGTTCAGCTGCGGTTTATCTGCCTGTCTGGCATCCTGAAATTGAAGAATTTGTTGAAATTCGCAGACCCACAGGTGGCGACCCGAACCGTAAGGCACTGAACCTGCACCATGGTATTCTGGTCTCAGATGCCTTTATGCGTGCTGTTGAGACTGACAGTGAGTGGGGCCTGATTTCACCTAAAGATGGTACGGTTGTGCGTACCGTTTCGGCTCGTGGCCTGTGGATCCGTATTCTGACAGCTCGTATGGAGCAGGGTGAGCCTTATGTGGTTTATTCTGACCATGTGAATAATGCCCGTCCTGAACACCATAAGCTGGCGGGCCTTGAGGTTAAAACCTCGAACCTGTGCTCAGAAATCACGCTGCCAACCGGTATCGACCATCATGGCAAGCAGCGTACGGCTGTCTGCTGCCTGTCATCGCTCAATCTGGAAACCTGGGCACAGTGGCATGATAACCCGCAGTTCATTGAAGATGTTATGCTCTTCCTTGATAACGTGTTGCAGGACTTTATAGATCGCGCTCCGCCTGAAATGTCCACAGCAGCTTATGCTGCAATGCGTGAGCGGTCTGTTGGTCTGGGTGTTATGGGCTTCCATTCCTTCCTTCAGGAAAAGAAAGTCCCGTTCGAAAGCGTAGTTGCAAAATCCTGGAACCGTAAGATATTTAAACATATCCGTACCCAGGCGGATGCGGCATCCCGCAAACTGGCTGATCTGCGTGGCCCATGCCCGGACGCAGAAGAATATGGTGTGCACGAGCGCTTTTCTAACAAAATGGCAATTGCGCCAACGGCATCTATTTCAATCATTGCCGGTAATGCGAGCCCTGGTATTGAGCCGATTGCGGCTAACGTGTTCCTGCAAAAAACGCTTTCTGGTTCATTTACAGTCCGCAACCGCCATTTGCAGAAACTACTCGCCTCTAAAGGTAAGGATACAGATGAGGTCTGGTCACATATTACTCTGAATAAGGGCAGTGTGCAGGGTCTCGACTTCCTGAGTGATGACGAGAAAGACGTTTATAAAACAGCGTTTGAGCTTGATCAGCGCTGGATTGTTGAGCACGCAGCAGATCGCCAGCCGTTTGTCTGTCAGGCGCAGTCTGTCAATCTGTTCCTGCCGGCTGATGTGCATAAGCGTGACCTGCATCAGATTCATCATCTGGCATGGAAAAAAGGTTTAAAATCATTGTATTACTGCCGTTCGCTTTCTATTCAGCGTGCAGATACAGTGAGTGATGTACTGACAAAAGACAGTGTGCTGGCTGCTGATGCCGCTCAGCGTGATGCAGCAAGACCGGCTCCTGCTAATCCGACCGATTATGATGAGTGCCTTTCTTGTCAGTAATTGTTTGATTTTTAAGTTTTTATTTTTCAGGACGTATCATGAGCGAAGAAAAAACCGGGAATAATGGTGAAGAGCATTTTGACCTGCTCACCTCCAATCCAGTTTACAAACCCTTTCGGTACCCCTGGGCGTATGATGCCTGGCTGACACAGCAGCGTCTGCACTGGCTGCCTGAAGAGGTGCCTCTGGCTGACGACGTTAAAGACTGGCATCGTGTACTGAATGATACGGAACGCCACCTGGTAACGCAGATTTTCCGTTTCTTCACGCAGTCAGACGTTGAAGTGAACAACTGCTATATGAAGCATTACAGCCGGGTGTTTAAGCCGACTGAAGTGCTGATGATGCTCTCAGCATTTTCGAATATTGAGACCATTCATATAGCGGCTTACAGCCATCTGCTTGATACGCTGGGTATGCCTGAGTCAGAATATTCTGCATTTCTTAAGTATAAAGAAATGAAAGATAAATATGACTATATGCAGGCTTTTTCGGTCGATAGTAAGCACGAAATTGCCAAAACTCTGGCAGCCTTTGGCGCCTTCACCGAGGGACTTCAGCTTTTTGCTTCTTTTGCAATTTTGCTTAATTTCCCACGCTTTAACAAGCTGAAGGGCATGGGGCAGATCGTTTCATGGTCGGTGCGTGATGAAACACTGCATTGTCTTTCAACGATCAGACTGTTCAAAACCTTTGTGCACGAAAATCCGGAAATCTGGACAGATAAGCTCCGTGATGAGCTGTATGATATCTGCCGTGCAATTGTTGAACATGAAGAAGCGTTTATTGATCTTGCTTTCGAAATGGGTTCGGTTGAGGGGCTCGATGCGCAGCAGGTGAAGAGTTACATTCACTTTATTGCTGACCGTCGTCTGATTCAGCTGGGTCTTGAGCCAATTTATAAAACGCAGAACAACCCGCTGCCATGGCTTGATGATATGCTCAATGCTGTTGAGCATGCGAACTTCTTCGAAAACCGGGCAACGGAATATAGTCGTGCCTCGACCACCGGAACGTGGGAAGAGGCTTTCGAAGCCTCTGTTTTTGAATAAAATATCTTTAGCTGTTGCCCGGGTTCGCCCGGGTGGCAGCCTGCACCTGTTGCAGTGAGAGGCGCAGAGCCTCTCCCTCTTTGAGAATGCGACTGCTTTCAGGTGTAAAGCCGCCTTCGGGTGTGTGCAGGGTTAGCCCTGGCAAAATGCGTGATGGTCCTTTCACGCCATATCTTCCCTGAATGAGCATGAGGCGTGCTTCACGTCCGGTTTTTGGCCAGAGCGGAAAAAGTGTAACATCACCAAAGCGGTGTTCTGTCAGTGCTGTACAGGCGCGACTCATAAGAGAGGCCGGCAGAATGAGTGTCAGGCTGCCTTTATGTCTGAGCAGGCGCGTGCAGCCTTTGATCCAGCTTTCAAGCGTATCAGTCAGGGCACGACGGGCGAGGTCACGCTGAGCATGAGGTGAGGGTGTACCTTCGGTCGGATGCCATGGCGGATTCGCAAAACAATGGTCAAATCGACAGAAAGGTAGTGTCCCGGGCAAATCATAAGGGAAAGTGGCTTGTAATAATGTCACATTCTCGCGCTTATTGGCGGCAAGATTGTGGCGGGCCAGTTCAATCGAGGGGGCGTCTGCTTCAATACCCCATAAATCCAGCTCAGGCAGGCGCTGAGACAGGCAGAGCAGGCCTGCACCTGCGCCGCAGCCTATTTCAGCGACCCGCTGCTTTGCGCGTGCGGGCACAGCCGCCGCAATAAGGACTGGTTCAAGCCCTGTTCGGTTGCCGGAAAGAAACTGGTCATAAACTATTTTTCCGGCCATAAGGGTGCCAGACGAAAGAGAGGACATAAAAGACATACCCGGCTCTGATCAGAATTATCAGTTTATTGTAAAACGGTTGAAGCTTGACGCTGTTCTGGTGCCCCGCATATGAGAGTGCGTCAACTTATTCCATTGGCTGGGGGAAGTAGCGTTTGAATAGTATCATTAGTCTGTCGAAATTCGGCACGGCCACAAAGCCAGGATGGATTGAGTATTTCAGTGAGTAAGCCAGGAGAAGCGGGCTTAAAAGCCCTGGCTGATTATCTTGCCGCAGATATGCGGGCATGTAATCAGGTGATTATTGATCGTATGCAGAGTTCTGTGGCGTTGATTCCTCAGCTCGCAGCACATCTGGTCGCGGCAGGCGGTAAGCGCTTACGGCCTTTGCTGACACTGGCTTCGGCACGTCTCTGCGGGTATGACGCAGGGGATCAGAATTTACGGCATGTTGAAATTGCAGCATGTGTAGAGTTTATTCATACTGCGACTTTGCTGCATGATGATGTGGTTGATGAAAGTCAGCTCAGGCGCGGTCTTGCCAGCGCCAATGCTATTTTTGGCAATAAGGCCTCAGTTCTGGTTGGTGACTTCCTGTTTGCGCGTGCCTTTCAGATTCTGACAGCTGATGGCTCTCTCGGTGTCATGGCTATTCTGTCTGCTGCGTCTGCTACGCTGGCAGAGGGGGAGGTTATGCAGATGACCACCCAGAATGATCTGTCTACCTCGGTCGATCAGTACCTTCAGGTCATTTATGGTAAAACAGCGGCTCTGTTTGCCGCAGCCTGTGAGGTTGGCGCCGTTATTGGTGAGGTTCCGGCCGAAAAACGTGAGGCCTTGCGTCTGTATGGTGCAAACCTGGGTATGGCGTTCCAGCTGGTTGATGATGCTCTTGATTATGCAGCAGACCAGGCTCTGCTGGGTAAAGAAGTTGGTGATGATTTCAGAGAAGGTAAGGTCACGCTGCCTGTGCTTGCGGCCTATGAAGCCGGCAGTGAAGAGGATCGGGTTTTCTGGCGCCGTGTGATTGAAGAGACTGAGCAGCAGCCTGAAGACCTTGATAGAGCTTTGCGTTTAATTAAAGAGACTGATGCAATAGCAACAACGCTCAGAAAGGCAGAAGACTATGCCCAGAAGGCGCGGGCTTCTCTGAGTGTTTTTGAAGAAAGCGCTCTTAAAACGCTTCTGACGGAAACAGCAAGTTACTCAGCCAGCCGCGAAAGCTGACAGACTTTTACGTTCATTTTTTTGCAGGACTAACAGGCACTGACCGGAGATATTTCGGTCAGTGTTTTTTATTTTGCAGATTCTTTTATATCTGCCTGCAACATATGCGGTGCGTCATCTACCCAGTCTCTGATGTCAGAATAGCCATAATGCGTAAGGCGGGGCAGAAGTTTATCTGCCTGTAGTGGCGGGGCTGTAAACCACGCAGCAGGAGCCTGATCGGGTACAGGCCTGTCAGTGGGGGGAGGGGCAGCACGAAGCAGGGTTAAGGCCTGTCGTGCAACCGCCATGGCAGGGTCAAGCCAGGTAATGTGAGGTGGTGAAACGGCTTTTAGCTGGTCGAGTATGAATGTATAATGTGTGCAGCCAATGCCAATAGTATCAAGTCGGTCACTGTCTTTATGTGTAAATAAGCCAGCAATTTCCTGTCTCACAGAGTCTGCAGAGACATCATCACCACGGAATGTTTTCTCTGCCAGAGTAGCGAGACCCGGCGCGGCATGCGCAATGAGAGTACATTCAGGAGCATAAAGTGCGTGCAGCCGCCCCAGGTAAGGGCGTCGTGTCGTTGCACGGGTGGCAACAAGGCCGATAACACCGGTCTGTGTTGTGCGGGCAGCCCATCTGATGGGGGGCACGCAGCCGACAAACTGCATATCCGGTCGCGCTGCGCGCAGTGCATCAAGAGCGAGAGTGCTGGCGGTATTGCAGGCAATAACCACAAGATGCGGGTTCAGCCTGTCGATCGCCTGCGAGATAAGCGTAACAATACGCTGCGTTAAAAATAAATCATCCTGTTCGCCATAAGGGAAAACAGCTGTATCTGCCAGA
This sequence comes from Acetobacter sp. DmW_043, assembly GCF_002153485.1. Lineage (NCBI taxonomy): Bacteria > Pseudomonadati > Pseudomonadota > Alphaproteobacteria > Acetobacterales > Acetobacteraceae > Acetobacter > Acetobacter sp. DmW_043. The sequence goes on from NZ_JOMN01000013.1 coordinate 29,390, forward strand.
TAGTCAATGGCCAGAGTCGGGCTGAGTTCTCTTATGGCCTGCACGATACCAAGGCCACCTATTCCTGAATCGAAAGTCAGAATACGGGGTAACCCTGAACGTGCAGTAAGGCTCATAGTATCTGTTTTATCCCTGACGGGCTTTATAAGCAGCTGCTTCTTCAAGAGTCGCAACCCCACCATGTCGGGCTGACCACGCACATGGGTCTTCAAGGAAGCGACGTACTTCTGAGGCAGCACTTTCTGAGAAGTAAGGGTGTGTTGAGCAGGCTTCAAGCACATCCCACCAGGTGCACAGAGAATGCAGGGTAACATTCATATCAGCAAGGGTGCGGTGCACACCAGGGAAAACGCCATAGTAGAAAACAACAAAAGCATGGTTAACGACAGCACCCGCTTCACGCAGGGCATTCGCAAACTTTACTTTTGAACCGCCATCAGTCGTCAGGTCTTCCACCAGCAGGGTGCGCATGTTTTCAGGCACATCACCTTCGATCTGAGCATTGCGACCAAAACCTTTAGGCTTTTTACGCACATATGCCATTGGCAGCAGCATGCGATCAGCCATCCATGCAGCAAAGGGAATACCAGCAGTTTCGCCGCCTACAACGGCATCCAGGCTTTCATAGCCTACATGACGGCCAATTTTTTCAACACCCAGCTCCATAATCTTTGTACGGGCGCGAGGGAAGAAAATGATGCGACGGCAGTCGATATAGACGGGTGACTTCCAGCCAGACGTCAGGGTGTAAGGGTCTTCAGGGCGAAAATTGACGGCTTTGATTTCTAAAAGCAGACGTGCTGTTGTCAAAGCGGCATCGTGATCCCAGCTGCTGGCCTGGCCAGAATAGGACGAAGCCAGATTTTCTGGTGATGTCATGAGCACTTCCTCACACGATAAAAGGAGTTAAACTGATGCTGGCATAGCCGCTGACAGCGCGAAAATCCATTCTTCATTGCATTTCTGGTCTTATTTTTCAGCCAGAAAATAATTTGATTTTCACTCTGTTCTTTTATGCAGTAAACATAACGGGTAATTAAGATAAAACTGATGTGTAAAACAGACGTGAAGGTTTGTAATATTTTTGCTCTTGCATCTGGCCATAATCTGGCCTTTAATCAGCGAAAGTTAAGAATGTTTATCAACTAGGAGAAATGTCGTGGCTACCGGAGCGAGTCGGATTACCCGCAAGTGCGAACGGGCCGTCATTACGGCATATCAGGAGCTGCGTGAGGTTGGTACACAGGATCTTACTGCTTTCAACGCATGCACCACTCTGTATCGTATTCACCACCCTGAAGCATCGCTGAACGAAGCGCGGCGCCTTGTTTCAGAGTGGATTGATCATCATATTGTACGTAAGGCTGACGGGGTGACCAACGGCTGCGACTGTCCCTGATAGCGTATCAACAGTTTTAAAAAATAATTTTATATCAGGTGCAGGGCTGGCTCTGCGCCTTTTTTGTTATGTCTCATTATCTGATGGAATGTGCGCCACTTAGGCTCAGGACCTGTTAATTTATTGCCGTGAGAGAGTTGTTGTGATTCAACGGGCTTACCGATGGAGGTGAGCCTGTGAGTGATGTATTTTTGTTGTCTAAACGTCAGATGGAGCGGGTTGAGCCGTTTTTTCCTCTGGCGCACGGCGCGTGCCATGCGTGGCGACAAGATACGATCGCTGGGCTCATACTTTCATGTCCGCAATTCATATCGTCGCAACCGTCAGCTTCTATCTTGAAGAATGAGGCCTGAGCCTGAGTATTTACTGGCGTGATATCTGTAAGGACGGGGCAGATATAAAAAAGGCCGGAAAAATTTCCGGCCTTCAGTATTTTCAGCGTTCGCTGAATGGAACAAATGCTCTGGGGGCTGCCCCGGTATAAAGCTGGCGAGGGCGACTGATACGCTGTCCTGGTTCTTCAACCATTTCCAGCCACTGGCTGACCCAGCCTGTTGTTCTGGCAAGAGCGAAGAGCACAGTGAACATGCTTGTTGGAATACCCATAGCTTTAAGAATAATGCCTGAGTAGAAATCAACGTTAGGGTAGAGTTTACGCTGAACGAAATACTCGTCAGTGACCGCAATTTTTTCAAGTTCAATGGCCAGGTCGAGCAGCGGGTCGTTTTTAATACCCAGTTCGTCAAGCACTTCGTAGCAGGTTTTCTGCATAATCTTAGCGCGCGGGTCGAAGTTTTTATAAACACGATGCCCAAAGCCCATAAGCTTAACGCCGCTGGTTTTGTCTTTAACCTGTTTGATAAAGGCCGGAATATTCTCTTTAGTGCCGATTTTTTCGAGCATTTTCAGCACAGCTTCGTTTGCACCACCATGTGCGGGTCCCCACAAAGCAGCAATACCAGCAGAGATGCAGGCAAATGGGTTTGCACCGGTTGAACCAGCCATTCGTACGGTTGAGGTCGAAGCATTCTGTTCATGATCAGCATGAAGGATAAGAATGCGGTTCATTGCTCGTGCAAGCACCGGATTGATTTTGTAAGGCTCTGATACACGTGTGAACATCATAGAAAGGAAGTTCTCAGCGTAATTCAGGTCATTACGAGGGTAAATCAGGGCCTCACCCAGGCTGTATTTATAAGTCCATGCGGCGATGGTCGGAATTTTTGCAATTAAACGCATTGCAGCCAGCTGGCGGTTGGCTTTGATTGCGATGTCACCGGCATCAGGGTAGAATGCTGCCAGAGCTCCCACAGTGCCACACAGCATTGCCATTGGATGAGCGTCACGACGGAACCCGTTGAAAAAATTGCGAATCTGTTCGTGCAGAAGGGTGTGATTAGTCAGTGTGTGTGTGAATTTTTTATATTCATTCTGGTCAGGCAGCTCGCCGTTCAGAAGAAGGTAAATGACCTCTTCAAAAGTTGCGTTCTCGGCCAGCTCAGCAATTGAATAGCCGCGATGAAGGAGAATGCCCTTATCGCCATCAATAAAGGTTATTTTGCTGTTGCAGGATGCGGTTTCCCCATATCCCGGATCAAATGTAAATGCGCCAAGCTGCGCAGGTAACGTGCGGATGTCGATAACATCCTGGCCCAGGGTGCCTGACAGGACAGGAAATTCGGCTGTTTTACCGTCGAGCGAGAGGGTAGCGGTTCTCTGCTTACCTTCGTTTTGCGATGCGCTCATAATCGTTCCTTTGATGCTTTTAATATCGTGCTGTGATCCACGATCAGATTTGCGGATCATCTTTCCCTGATCTTGCAGGAAACGAAAAGGAGCTTCACGGTAAAGCGGTCGTTATCGCAGAATGCGTTCCCGGAAAACTGCGGTTTTTCGGTGTCAGGGTCGCGAGAATGTGTCCAGAGAAAGGCTTAGTGCATCACAGTCTGACCAGCCCAGGGAGACCGGAGAGCTATCGCATTTCCACAAAGAGAATATGGCAAGTGCGCCAGGTGTGAAGTCGCATTCTGTTCGGCTGTCGCGGGAGGCAAGAATGCGGGCCAGCTCAGAAATGCCAGGGTTGTGGCCAACCAGCAGAATAGTTTGTGCATAATCCGGTGTGGCCTGAATGTTCTGAAGCAAAGACTGCCATGAGGCATTATAAAGCTGTGCTGAGAAGATAACCGGTTTATGAGGTTGTGGCACCACGACTGAGAGTGTCTGGCGCGTGCGTTGTGCGGGGCTGCAAAGAATATAATCCGGCACAGGCATCCGTTCCTGCAACCAGAGGTGACAGCGTCGTGCCGTTTCTTCCCCCCTCTGTGTCAGAGGGCGGGCAAGGTCAGCAGCTTCGCTAAAGTCACCAAAGGGTGCCGGAGCTGCTTCAGTATGTCTGAGCAGTATCAGGCGTCGTGCGGTCACGCTGATGTTTTATCAGTTTCTGAACGGGCAATAGCCTCATGGTGACGAATAACTTCATTGATAATGAAAGTCAGGAATTTTTCTGCAAAATCCGGGTCCAGACGCGCTTCTTCAGCCAGCCTGCGCAGACGGGCAATCTGGCGTGTTTCACGCGCAGGGTCAGCCGGCGGCATATGGTGGCGGGCTTTAAGGGCGCCTACGGCCTGTGTGCAGCGAAAACGCTCAGCCAGCATAGAGACAAGCGCAGCATCAATATTATCGATGCTGTGACGAAGGGTGAGGAGGGCTTCAACGGGGGTGGGCTGATCTGACACGCTAAACTCATTTTTTGAAAAGGGGCAGGGAGGCAGTATATCGTGATTGTTGTCAGGAAGGAATGTTTTCGAGCTCCAGTGCTTCTGCCGGCAGGTCAATCCATGCCAGATGGCCGCCTTTGCCGGCACCGGTGTCTGTAAAAACGGCCTGCCCGCCAGCCCGGCCAGGCAGTGTCAGCGGGCAGCCGTTAGTTGAGCGCTGGTCGTGACCGCAATAAACAGTATAGCCGGTTGGAATGTAGTTAACCCAGTTCAGGCATCGTTCGGGGTATCCGTCTTTCTGCACACGGTTGGTGGTTTCACCAAATAATGCCCGTGAGAGCAGAAAGGTGACACGCCCGAGCGCAGGCGGAGGTGGTTCAAGCAGCATGCGCAGGTCGAACGCACCATGGACAAAGGCTTTTTGCCCCAGAACGGCCCATGCCGGTGCGTCTTCCAGATAGGGCAGGATACGGTCGAGGACATCTTCGTTTTCGGGGCGGTTCAGCTGAGCGAGAGTTTTTTCTAAAGGTGGATCAGAACGTAGCTTACGCCCCATAAGCGCACGGCCCAGCTTACGGTCATGGTTGCCGATCAGAAAAAAACCTTTTCCTTTATCAATAATGTCCATCATGACGCGCAGCACACCGGCACTTCCCGGGCCGTAGTCAATGAGGTCTCCGAGCTGAATAATATAGCGATCAGTTGAAACTGCGTGACGGAAAGCTTCAAAATCCCCGTGTACATCACCGATAATGCGGAGTCCTTTTTTAAGTGCAGGGTTCACTTTTCCGTCAATATAAAAACCTCGGGGCATTAACATTTATCCGCTTTATCAGTCTTACAGTGGGCTCTGGCTACGGCTGCATAAAAAGAGAGAACACATTTTGTACATAATTGCCTGATGCACAAGCATGTGAAAAGTCAGAGAGGGCGTTTTCTGCCTAAACTAGCTTAAATTACGGCGTTGTAAGATGTCGTGCTGAAAAACATAAAAGTAGAAAAACAGGAAGTTCTCTCATGAAAGAGCGCATTCGTAACGTATCACTGCGCAGTAAAGTTTGTTCGGCTGAAGATGCCGCAGCCCTGATCCGTCATGGTCATGTTGTTGGCACAAGTGGTTTTACCGGCGCAGGGTACCCTAAGAGTGTTCCGGGCGCTCTGGCTAAACGTATGGCGGAAGCTCAGGCAAAAGGCGACGAATATCGTATCAGCCTGATTACAGGTGCATCAACAGGCCCGCAGCTTGATGGTGAGCTGGCAAAAGTAAACGGTGTGTCTTTCCGTTCACCGTTTAATACAGATGCGGGAATGCGTAACCGTATTAATGCAAATGAAACAGACTATTTTGATAACCATCTTGGTCAGGTAGCAGCCCGGGCTGAGCAGGGAAATTACGGTAAGTTTGATATTGCAGTGGTTGAGGCAACGGCCATCACCGAAGACGGTGGCATTGTGCCAACCTCGTCAGTTGGTAACTCTCAGACCTTTCTCGATCTTGCTGATAAAGTCATCATCGAAGTGAATGAATGGCAGAATGCAGAGCTTGAGGGCATTCATGATATCTGGGATGGCAATGTCAGTGGTGCGCCAGGGCGTGATATTATTCCGCTGCGCCGGGCAGATGACCGGATCGGTGGTTTGTCACTGCGGCTCGACCCCTCTAAAGTTGCTGCTATTGTCAGAACAAATGATTCTGACCGTAATGCTCCTTTTGCAGCCCCGGATGCCGCAGCTAAGGCGATTGCAGGGCATTTGCTTGAATTTTTTCAGCATGAGGTAAAAACCGGGCGTTTGCCTCCTTCACTCCTGCCATTGCAGTCAGGCGTTGGTAACGTTGCCAATGCGGTGCTTGACGGCCTGAACGAAGGCCCGTTTGAAAACCTGATCGGCTACAGCGAAGTGATCCAGGACGGCATGCTGTCTATGCTGGATTCCGGCCGTATGCGTATTGCCTCAGCGACATCGTTCTCGCTGAGCCCGGAAGCTGCGACTGAAATTAATAACCGGATGGATTTCTTTAAAAAGAAACTCATTTTGCGTCAGCAGGATATCAGCAACAATGTTGGTGTTATCCGCCGTCTTGGCTGTATTGCTATGAACGGTATGATTGAAGCTGATATTTACGGTAACGTGAACTCAACGCGCGTTATGGGTTCAAAAATGATGAACGGTATCGGCGGCTCAGGCGATTTTGCCCGTAATGCTTACCTGTCCATCTTCCTGTCACCTTCTACGGCTAAAGGCGGTTCAATTTCTGCTATCGTGCCTATGGCAGCGCATGTTGATCATATCATGCAGGATACGCAGATTTTTGTAACAGAGCAGGGCCTTGCTGACCTGCGTGGCATGTCACCTGTTAATCGTGCACGCACAATTATTTCGAAATGTGCTCACCCTGATTATAAGCCAATGCTTCAGGATTATTTCGATCGCTCTCTCAAAGAATCTTTCGGCAAGCACACACCACACTTGCTGAAAGAAGCTCTGTCATGGCATCAGCGCTTTATTGATAACGGCACAATGAAACTCTGACTGAAGGATGTAAAGGCAGGGCGGTTTATGCCGCCTTTGCTTTTATAACAGCTATGCTGACTGTTGCTGTATAAGCTGGGTCAGGTCAACTGAGAGCACCCGGCTGACCCCTCGCTCCTGCATGGTGACACCAAAAAGATGGTCCATATGGGCCATCGTCAGCTGGTGATGTGTAACGACGAGAAAGCGTGTTTGCGCTTCAGTTACCATATCTCCCATTAACCGGCTGAAGCGTTCAACATTCGCATCATCAAGCGGGGCATCGACCTCATCGAGCACGCAAAGCGGTGCGGGGTTACAGCGAAAAACTGCAAAAACCAGTGAGAGCGCGGTTAACGCCTGTTCTCCGCCTGAAAGCAGAGACAGAGTTGAGAGCTTTTTGCCCGGAGGCTGCGCATAAATCTCCAGCCCTGATTCAAGCGGGTCATCACTGCCAACAAAGCCAAGATGCGCTTTTCCTCCTTCGAACATGCGGGAGAATAAAGCCTGAAAATGCTGATCAATCTGCGCAAAGGTAGCCAGAAGGCGCTCTCGGCCGGTTTTATTGAGCGAGCCTATTGAACCTCTGAGGCTTGCTATTGCTGACCTCAGGTCTGAAATTTCGGTCGTGAGTGTTTCAAGCTGTGTTGATATTTCCTCAGTTTCCAGCTCTGCACGTAAATTGACCGGCCCCATATCCTCACGCTCACGGGTCAGTCGTGCTATTTTACGGCGCAATGCCGTTTCAGCTGCTTCGGTGAGGTCTTCTCTGGCCAGCGTAGTAGTGGAGGGAGGGCGCTCAGCAGGCAGTGCGGCAATAGCAGCCTGTGCCTGCTCGTTCTTCGCCTCAGCTTTAAGTAAGGCTTCACGATGTTCTGCAAGAGCAGCCTCAGACTGACGGCGGAGGGTAGCAGCCTCAGCAAGCCCCTTCTCAGCACGCTCACAATACCCCTGCGCCTGTGTGAATAATGCCTCTGCCCTGTCGCGTTCAGCGATGAGTTTTTGTTCCTGTCTTTCCGTCTCAGCCGGAAGCTCGGCAGCGTCCTGATATTCCTGCTGTGCCAGTTTGAGTCGTTCGGCGCACTGTTCCAGCTCGGTTTGTGTTGTGTCTGCCCGTGTTCGCCAGTCTTCTATCGAGACAGCAAGTGTGCTCTGACGGCTGGTGAGGGTAGTCTGCTCAACCTGCAAAGCAGTACGGGTTTCGCGTAATTGTTCGGTTTCAGTAAGAAGGTGTGCTTTGAGCTGCTGCAGCGCGGTCACATTATCTGCAGCAGAGGAGGGAATAGCAGTAACCGCTTCATTCAGTGCTTTTTGTGCAGCTTCAAGCTGATATGTACTTTTTTCAGTTTCTGCCTGTAGAGGAGTGTGCTGTGCCCGCAGGGTTTCAAGTTTTGAACGGAGGGCTATGGCCCTTTGTTCAAGTTGCTGGCCGGCCGCTACGGCATTTTCATAAGCCGTTTCAGCATTGGTTGCCGCGTGTCGTGCAGCCTGAAATGCAGCCTCGGTTTCAGTGCATTGTTGTTGTGCCGTGCTAAAAGCCTCTTCAAAGAACGAGAGGTTACTGGTGGATGCGCTCTGATCTTCCAGCTCTTTCACACGCGCTGTTTCTGCAGCCACTGCCTGCTTTAACCGCTCAGTTTCAGGCTGCATGCTTTCAAGGCGTGCCAGAGCTGCTGAGTGCTGGTTTTCTTTGAGGGTGAGTGCTGCTGTCGTAGTACGTCGCTTTTCTTCCGCAGTCTGAAGGGCACGCCGTGCTGCCTGTTCTGCTTCCTGCGCGGTCTGATTACGCTGCTGTGCGTCTTGCAGGGCCTGCTGTGCTGCTTCAGGCGACGGCAGGGCTTGTTCAGCATTTTTCTTGTCAGATAGCAGTGCCTCTGCGGCTTCACGTGTCTGCACAGCAGCATTCAGCTGTGTAGTGAGCAGTTCAAGCTGTGTCTGTGCACTGATATAGGCCCGCTCGGTCGTTGCTTCCTGTGTTCGGGCCAGTTGCAGGGCCTGTTCTGTTGCTGCACGACGGGTCTGGAAAGCTGCAACCTGCTGCTCATGCGCATGCAGAGCTTCGAGGGCGGTTGTAAGTGTGTGTTCGGCAGTTTCAAGCTCTTGTTTTATTTCACCGATACGCTGTTCGGTTTCTTTAAGAACGCGCTGACGGATAAGGTGACGGGCAGCCTGATTCTGCTTGTCTGCCCTTGTATAGAACCCGTCCCATCGCCAGAGGTCGCCCTGCAGAGATACCAGGCATTGTCCGGGTAGTAATTGTCCCTGAAGAGCATCGCCGGTTTGTGTATCAGCGACGAGCCCAATAAAGCTGAGCAGTGTTTCAATAACATCCGGTGCTTTGATATAATCTGCCAGAGCGGTCACATTTGCGGGCAAAGCCGGCGCTGACCTGTGTGTTTTATGTGCACGCCAGCCCTGAGGCGTATCACCGGCAAGAGGGGCATCAAGGCCTTTTGCCAGAGCAGCAGCCAGAGCCTGCTCATAAGCTTCCGGGATGGTCATCAGTTCAGAGACAGGCTCATGCGTGGCGGCATAATCCTGATCAGCAGGCTGCGTCAGACCTTCCGCCTGCGCCTGCAGACGTGAAAGCTCAGCCCGTAAGGCGTCACGCTGTGCTGTGGCGCTACGTTGTGTCGCGCTGAGCGTGGAGTGTGCGGCCTCGCGTTCTTTTAATGTCTCTGAAAGGGTTGTCAGTTCTGTTTCAAGAGTACTGCGTTTTTGCCTGATATCATTGAGCACTTCATCTGCAATGACGGTGCGCCGGGTTTGTTCTGATTTATGGCGTAAGGCAGTTTCTTCCTGCCTTGCCTGAAGCAGGGTAGCTTCGGCGGTAAGGCAAGCATCCTGTGCTGTTTTGTGCTGTAGTGTGTTTGTCTGCGCGATACGGCTGGCTTCGGTGAGAGCATCTGTAGTCTGCTGCCTGCTTTGCTGACAGGTTTCGGCTGTGTTTTGTGCCGTCTGATGCGCATGTGTGGCTGAGGCTGCTTCAGTGCGGAGGGCCTCAAGCACATCCTGAGAGAGCAGGCTTTTTTGTGTGCTGGTATAATTATGTTCAAGCCTGGTATAATTCTGAACAAGTGTGTTCAGGCCTGCGCGCGCGCGCGCCAGAGCTGCCAGCGTTTCCTGCTGTGTTTTACGGGCATTTTCTGCATTGTTTTGTGCAATAGACAAAGCGAGCTGAGCGTCAGAACGTGAAGATTCAGCCTGCCTGAGGGTGTGTCTTGCATTGTCACGCTCTGTTGCGCAGTGCGTTATACGGCTTTTGGCTTCTGTCAGTGCCTCTTCAGAGGGGAGGTCATTTTTTACAGACAGGGTCTCAGCCTGAACTCTGCTGAACGCTTCAGTATTGCGGTTATGCTGTACCTGGCTTTGTTCAAGCTGCTCCTGAGCACGGTCACGGTTCAGACCAGCTTTGTAGAGCGTATCATTAAGAGCTGAGAGAGTCTGCTCAGTTTCACTCAGACGGTGCGTTTGTGTGTGGTAAGCATTCTCGGTCTCAGTGATCCGACCCGGCAGAGTGCTCAGAGAGATTTCAGCCGCTTTTTGTTCTGCAATCAGCTGTGTAAGCGTTGTTGCGGCATCTTCAGCTCTGACACGGGCTGCATCTGCATCAGCCTGTTGCTGATGCAGGCGTCCGGCAGAGGCCTGTGCCTGCGCTGTGGCCTTCTCTTTCTCGCGGGTTATGCTTTCAGCCATAACGCGGCAGCGTTCAAGGGCTGTGCGGGTCGTATCGACCTCAGCACGCAATGCTGGCAGGCGCTGGGTAAGTTCATATTCTGTCAGAACAGCGGTTTCAGTTACTTCCTGCTGTCGGGTCAGGGCAAAGCGTGCTTTGCTGACAGCCGTTCTGGCATTTTCTGCTATATTATGCGCGCGCGCATAGGTGACAGTGAGAAGATCGGTTTCAGCTTTGCGTAAATGAGCTGAAATTTCCCGGTAGCGCGTTGCTTCCTCACACTGGCCTGACAGATTTTCAAGGCGGGATGATAATTGCTGACAGAGATCTTCTGCGCGCAGGAGATTATTCTCTGTGGCTCTGAGTTTTAGTTCTGCTTCATGACGGCGGGCATGCAGGCCGGTAATGCCGGCTGCTTCTTCAAGCAATACACGGCGTTCTTCAGGTTTGGCGCTGACAAGGCGGGCAACACGCCCCTGGCTGACCATTGCTGATGAGCGTGCACCTGAAGCAATATCGGCAAACAGAATTTGTACGTCACGTGCACGGGCAGTTTTGCCGTTAATGCGATATTCGCTGCCCGCACCACGCTCGGCTCTGCGGGTAATCTGCACCTCAGTCTGTCCTGTCAGTAAAGGCAGGCCGGGGCTTTCGACACCTTCGAGTGTGACAGTGACTTCAGCAAACGAGCGGGCAGGGCGACTGGTGGTGCCGGCAAAAATCAGATCATCAAGCTCACCCCCACGGAGTGAGCGTGCTGAGGATTCTCCCATGACCCATCGCAACGCTTCGACCACGTTCGACTTGCCGCAGCCATTCGGCCCGACAATGCCTGTGAGGCCGGGCAGAATATCTACGCTGACCGGGTCAGCAAAGCTTTTAAAGCCTGCAATATGCAGGCGTGTGAAGCGCGCAGCCACAGAGAGAGGCTATGTTAGTGTGAAGCAGCTTCACCCTGTTCAGATTCATCAAGATGTTTGACGAAATCTGCATAGGAGAGCTCGCTGGAAACAACTTCTTTCTTATTAAAGCGGAAAGAGGGGGTCGCGTTGATCTGGTATTTTGCTTCAGCATCTGACTGTTCATTCATAATAAACTGCATCAGCTGCTGATCGTTGAGAACTTTCTGGAAAGTGTCACCTGACATGCCTGCAAAAGCGGCCATTTTTTGCAGGGCATCAATAGGGCTGCTGTCTTTTACATAAGCCCAGCGATCCAGGTTGGAGAGCAGAGAGTTGACAAAAGGCTCATACCGCTCCGGGGGGAGGGAGCGTGCAACCATAGCGGCAACAGTCGCCAGCTGATCGGTTGGAAAGTCATGGAAAATATAAAAGACTTTGCCTGTGTCGATCAGATTTTTTTTAACCTCAGGCAGTGTCTCCTGTGCAAAGCCTGCACAGTGAATGCAGGTGAGAGAGAACCATTCTTCAACAACAGCTTTTGCGTTCGGGTTGCCCAGTGTGCGTGGGGTGAAGCGTGTATCTGTTCCCGCAGAGTTTGCTGCACTGCTCTGTGCCAGTGCAGCGCGGCTGGCTGCCCCGGTGAGAAGTGCTGTGGTCGTGGTGACCAGAAGAGAGCGGCGGGAAAAAAGCATGGACAATCCTTCTTCGTCAAAAATCAGGCGATGTTGTTACGTATCATATAACAACATCATGGTGTCAGCTACCTGGTTTTATGAGGCTTCCTGAGTCTTGTTATCTGTTACAGTCGTGTCAGTCTCTGGTATTTTACGTACACGAACCCGGCGGATATGTCTTGCATCTGCGTCAAGTACTCTGAAGATAAACCCGTTTTCATGAGTGAGTACTTCACCCCTGATCGGCACATGCCCTGCAAGACGAAAGACCAGACCGCCAAGGGTTTCAATTTCAGCTTCACGCTCTGAAGGGGTCAGAATAGCGCCTATTTTTTCTTCAAACTCACCAACAGGGCAGCGTGCGTCCACATCAAAGGTTCCGTCAGGCCGCTCAGTGATCATGGTCACGGCGGGCTCATCATGTTCGTCTGAGATATCGCCAACAATAGTTTCAATCAGATCTTCGATCGTCACCAGGCCGTCTATTCCGCCATATTCGTCAATAACCAGCGCCATATGTGTCTGACGCTGGCGCATTTGCAGCATCAGGTCAAGCACACGAATTTGCGGTGCAATCATAAGAGGCTGGCGCAGCAGGGCCTCAAGGTTAAAAGCTTCGCTGGTGCCGACATAAGCGATCAGATCCTTAACGTGAATCATGCCGATAATATTATCGAGCTGTTCACGGTAAACCGGCATGCGTGAGTGATTTTCACGGCGCATCATGCTCAGTGCCTCATCAAGGCTGACCGAGACCGGCATGGCTATGATGTCAGGCCGGGGCACCATGACATCATCAGCTGAAATCGTACGCAAACGCAGAATATTGGCAATTAATGCACGTTCCTGACGGTCTAGCTCGGGTTGCTCACCATCTGTTCCGTTTTTTTCTGACTCGTCAGCCGCCTGCTGTACAAGAGCAGCGATGGAGCTGCGTAACCCGGGGGAGTTTTTTCTGCGCCCCAGAAAAGAAAACAGCCCGCGCCTGGGAGGTGTCTGTGCAAAATCCTGCGCTTGCGGATCATACTCGTTCATGAACGCGGCTTCCATGGGTTGGAGATGCCAAGGCGTGAGAGAAGGAGAGATTCCCGCATTTCCATTGTACGGGCCTCTCCCGGGTGATGATGATCATAACCGGCGAGATGCAGATTGCCGTGAATAATTAAATGAGCGAGGTGATCCCCGACAGGTTTTTTAGCCCGGTGTGCTTCACGTACAACTGTTTCAAGTGCAAGAATAATGTCGCCGCCAGGAAAGCCCGGTGGCGGGTCAAATGTCAGAACATTGGTGGGGCGGTGTTTACCCCGGTGAATGCCGTTCAGGCGTTTAACGACCCGGTCGCAGGAGAGTACGACACTTCCTGGCTGATGGCCTGTGTCAGCACATTGTGCAACAGCACGCTGTATTAATGTTGTGACCCTGGGCACATGACAGTGCCAGCGTTTGTCCTCAATAAGAATTTCAGACTGGGTTTCAAACAAATGCGAAGGAAAGGCCCCAGAAAAATGAGGCTCTTCTTCAGAGGTCATGCCCGTTTCATGAGCATGACCGCTACTACCTGGCGGTTCCATTGTTCTCCTGAGTGCGCGTGCTGCGAATATTCGTTTTTTCCGCAGCTGTTTTCGTATCATAGGCTTCAACAATGCGGGCGACAAGCTTATGTCGCACAACATCTGCTGCTTCAAAACGGGTTATGCTGATGCCGGGGACATCTGATAATGTCTCAATCGCATCCCGCAGGCCGGAGGTAACGCCGGAGGGCAGGTCGATCTGTGTCAGATCTCCCGTGACGACCATGCGTGAGCCTGGCCCCAGTCGCGTCAGAAACATCTTCATTTGCGCGATAGTGGTATTTTGTGCTTCGTCGAGGATAACGAAAGCATGAGAAAGTGTACGGCCACGCATAAACGCCAGCGGAGCGACTTCAATCTCACCTGTTGCCATACGGCGCATCACCTGGTCGCCCGGCAGCATGTCATGCAGCGCATCGTAGAGAGGGCGAAGGTAAGGGTCGATCTTATCTTTCATATCACCGGGCAAAAAACCCAGGCGCTCACCGGCTTCAACAGCCGGGCGTGAAAGAATGATGCGTTCAACAGAGCCGGCCTGCAGCATGGCGACAGCCTGAGCAACAGCCAGGTAGGTTTTGCCGGTCCCGGCAGGCCCGATTCCAAACACGAGTTCTTTACGTGCAAGAGCACGCATATAGCCAGCCTGCCCGGCTGAGCGGGGTTCTATCGCACCGCGGCGTATTTTTAATGTGGGGAGGCGTGCATCCTGCGTCTGGTCAGAGGCATTGCCGGCCCCATGCTCAGAGTTTGCCGGGCGTTTTGTATCAGAGTGGAGTGTTGTCATACGTACCGCTGCCTCCAGTGTGCTGATGTCTACCATGCCGCCCGAAGACAGCCTCAGGTATAACTGCTCGAGAGCTGCACGTGCTGTAGCAGCCTCTGGTGCAGCTCCTTTGACGGATATACGGTTGCCACGGCGGGCAATATTAACGTCCAGTGTTTCTTCAAGGTGCTGCAGATGACGATCATGGTCTCCGACCAGTCTGGCCAGGAGTGTATTATCTTCGAACTGCAGCGTAAGGGTCTTTTCTGCTTCGTTCTCTGAAGTCAGCTCAGATAAGGACTGGCGTGTTGTATTCAAGCGTCAACGGTCTCCTTTACCATGATACCATTGAGTGAGTTGGTAAGGCGTTCGGTGATTGTAACAGAAACAGTCTGACCAATCAGCTCTTCTGTCCCTGTGATGTGCACAGGCTGTAACCATGGTGATCTGCCTGTGATCTGCCCGGGTTTACGGCCTTTGCCGGTCAGCAGAACAGAGATAGTCTGACCGATAAGGGACGCAGCAAAGTCATCCTGCTGCTGACGAAGCAGGGCCTGCAGAGCCTGGAGACGGGTATCCTTCACGTGCTCAGGCACCTGGAGAGGGGCGCCGGCAGCCGGTGTGCCAGGGCGCTGCGAATATTTAAACGAATAAGCCAGTGCAAAGCCAACATCACGCACAAGCTGCATTGTCTGTTCAAAATCTTCATCAGTTTCGCCTGGATGGCCGACGATAAAGTCTGATGAGAGTGCCATATCAGGACGTACATCACGAAGCTTTTTAATGATCTCGCGATATTCGTCAGCGGTATGACCACGGTTCATTGCAGTAAGAATACGGTCAGAGCCCGATTGTACCGGCAGATGCAGGAAAGGCATGAGCTCAGGCAGGTCACGGTGTGCATTAATCAGAGAAACATCCATATCGCGAGGGTGCGATGTGGCATAGCGAATGCGCGTAAGACCGGGGATTTTTGCCAGTTCATACGCCAGGTCAGCCAGCCCCCAGGTTTTACCATCGGGGCCTTCACCGTGGTAAGCGTTAACATTCTGACCCAGCAGACTGATTTCCTGCACGCCGCTTTCCACCATACGTCTGGCTTCTGCTATGACAGAGGTTACCGGCCGGCTGCTTTCAGCACCACGGGTATAAGGGACCACGCAGAAAGAGCAGAATTTGTCACATCCTTCCTGAATGGTCAGAAAAGCTGTGAGGTTGCCAGCTGTCTGCGGGGCGGCAGAATCTGGCAGAAAATCAAATTTCTGTTCTGCAGGAAAGTCAGTTTCGATGACTGCACCACCGGCGCGCGCTGCGCGCGCCACCATTTCTGGCAGGCGGTGGTAAGTCTGCGGTCCCATAACGATATCGACGTAAGGTGCACGTGACAGGATCTCCTGTCCTTCAGCCTGAGCCACGCACCCTGCAACAGCAATAACGGTCTGCTTCCCTTCTGCTTCACGGGTATTTTTGATGTTTCGCAGGCGGCCAAGTTCAGAGAACACCTTTTCAACGGCTTTCTCACGAATATGACAGGTGTTGAGAATAATCATATCTGCGTGGTCAGGCGCATCAACAGGCTCATAGCCCAGCGGGCGCAGCACATCGCTCATACGTGCACTGTCATAGACATTCATCTGGCACCCCCATGTAATAACATGCAGACCCCGACGGGTGCTGGTGCTGGTGGTGGTGGCAGATAAGGTCATGATTCTAAACACTCGTATATGCTGCGGGTCTGTCCCGTGCAGCAGAAATAAAGGACAAAGCCAGGAAATGTGGAAGTCCGGGTCATTTTCTCATATGACGCGGCGTTTTTCCAGTTCTGTGTTCTGGCTGGCTGCAAAAAAGATAATGTGCCGGAGATTTTTTGTTATGATGTGTCTTAATGGCGGCGGGTCTTCTGGCGACTTGCACTGAGACGCCGACTCATTTTGTCGAGCTTTCCTGCCAGCCCGCGAAGTGTGTCGCGGGGCAGAGACGTCGGGGCGTGCTTTGCCGGCTCGGGTGCTGCATCGGGGTTGTTTTGTCTCAGATCTGCAGCCCCCTGTGCAACGGCCTTCCATGTGGCCTGGGCAAGGGCTTTGCGGCTCGGGTAAAGCTCAGGGTCCAGAGGTTCGTGGAAAATAACGCTGGCCCGTGCCTGTTTCCATTGCGTCAGCTGCCACAGATGCGGGCCAAGCTCCATCTCCGCATACCATGCAAAGACGGGCCGTTTCAGGCGCTGTACGGGCAGGCCGTTGAGCTGATCATAGACAAGGGAAACAGGTTGTATGATAGGGGTCATGCCCGGGGCAAATGTTGCGCCGGAGAGGGGCGGTGCGCCATTCGTTTTTGCGCTGCCACGCAGCTGAGGTGGTTTGGCAATTGCAAAAAAGGTGGACATGAAAGGCAGAACCCGTGAACCGTCTGAAGATGTTCCTTCAGGGAACAGCACCATATTGTTGCCTTCGTTCAGGGAGCTGAACATTTCGTCGCTTTCACGTCCGGTAGAACTGCGGTTGCGACTGACAAAAATTGTTTCGCCAATTCTGGCAATCAGCCCCATTCCGGGCCAGCCCAGAATATCACTTTTGGCAACGAAAACTGTGGGCAACACTTTGCCAAGCACCAGTACATCAAGCCATGAAGAGTGGTTTGAGATGTAGATGACCGGCCGTTCGCCTCTTTTTCGGGCTCTCCTGCCTCCTGTTGTGCCGGCTCTGTGCCCTATGGTCCGGACGCGGATGCCGAGCAGACGGCAGAGCGTGCTGAAAATGACACGGCTCCATCTGATTTTAGCGGTGCCGGGAACCCGCAGCAGAAGCGCCCGGAAAGCAACAGAACCCGGGATCCACACAGATATGGCGACCAGACGCCTGGCGCTGCGTACACGCTGCTGAAGCACGCACAAACGTTCCACCCATCGTGGGAGAGGGGAGAGAGACCCCGGGGGCGCAGCATCTGAATAATCGGAGCTGAGCGGGCGATGAGATGAGCGAGCGCGGCGTTTAGTCACAGATGATAACCTGTCCGACAAAAGAGGAACAGAACATGATATACAGGCGGCATGACATATTTCCACACATAACGCGAACTTACACTTTTGGAAATCGTGTATGTACGCAGTAACGACGTGTTCTGATGTTCTGATGTTCTGATGAAAGGATATTCAGGGCAGAAAGCGTGTTTCGCCCTGTTTTTGTCATGCTGACAGGGTATAAGTGTGAAACGATAAAGATATTATGAGTACAAACAGGTGGAAGAGGCGGAGCGTGACAGGGCGGTCGGGAAGCAATCAGTGAGTTGGAAACAATGCTGTGTTCAGAAGTTACAGCTCCTTGCGGCGAATCGTGTTCTGGCGGGCCTCTCGTTCATGCTGTTGTACCCGGGTAATGCAGCAAGAGCAGCTGACCCTCAGCCTTATACTGTCAGTCTGACCTCTACAGGTGATGCCGGGCTGGATGCAGCTCTTAATGCATCCTCCAACCTGGTCAGTCTCGAGAATACAAATCCGGTTGGCCCGTTTGCACTGGCCGGGCGTATTCGCGGTGACTATGAGCGGCTTCAGGTTGCCCTGGAAAGTTACGGTTATTACGGCGGCAAAATTATTATCACCCTTCACCGTGCCAAAGGGTCTGATGCTCCTGAGATTGATGGTGAGTCTTCCTCAGTTGCATCGTGGATTGATACGGTTCCGGCAAAAGAAAAAATCTCAGTCAATATTTCGGCACAGAGAGGGCCGCTTTTTCATTTGGGGCGTATCAGTGTCATTGAACCCTCTTCTGGTAAGGAGCTGCATCTTACCGCAGCGCAGGAGAAGGCTTTTGATCTGCACACAGGTATGCCTGCTGTCGCCAGTCAGGTGCTGGGGGCTCAGGGGCGCTTAACCCAGCTTCTGATGGAAGAGGGGCATGCGCTGGCGACGATAGCGGCACCAAAGGCATATTTGCACCCTGAAAGCCATACTCTGGATATTGTTTATGATGTTGTGCCCGGCCCGGTTCTGAATATTGGTATGATCACCCTGAGCGGACTGAAGCATACAAATCCCTCTTTCATACGTCGTCGTCTGACTATACATCCCGGCCAGCTTTATCAGCCCGGCAAGATCGATGCCGCGCGTCAGGACCTTGTTAATCTGGGTATTTTCTCAAATGTTGCTGTCCGAGATGCCTCGCAAAAAGCGGTGGCTGGCACAATGCCGCTTGATTTTCACTTTGCTGAAGCAAAACGTCATCAGATTGGTGCTGAAGCAGGTTACTCAACAGATCTGGGTATACGCGGCGGGGTGAACTGGACACATTATAACCTGTTCGGTAATGCAGAGAGACTTAAGATTGCCGCCCTTGTTGCGGGTATCGGTGCGTCAGCTCAGCAGGGGCTGGGCTATGATTTCTATGCGGATTTTCTTAAGCCTGATTTTTTTGGTGACCGGCGTAATCTGAGTGTGCGTGTTGAAGGGCTGAAGCAGCTTTTCTGGTCTTATCGTCAGACCGCTTTGCTGGCACGCGTGGGCGTGGCGCAACAGCTTGGCAAGCACTGGAATCTTAATTATGGCGTGGCTGGCATTCAGGAGAAAGTCGAGCAGTTTGGCGTAACGCGTAACTATACAATCGCGTCTCTGCCAATATCAGCTTCGTTTGATAATACGGGTGTATCAAATCCGATTATACCGGCCACTCATGGTTTCAGGCTCAATATGGGGGCAACACCTTCTTTGTCTTTGGGGAGCAAAGGTGTAGGCACCTCGTTGTTTACCATTTTTAATGCAACAGCTTCTACCTATTTTGATCTGGCTAATTTTGGTATCAGCCAGCCGGGGCGCAGTGTGTTTGCCTTCCGGGCCACGCTGGGTACTATTCAGGGAGCCGGTACTTATGACATTCCGCCAGATCAGCGGTTATATGCCGGTGGCAGTGCGACCGTGCGAGGGTATCGCTGGCAGGGTGTCGGGCCTCAGTATGGCAGAACACGTTACGCTATAGGTGGTACATCGCTTGATGCCGGTACGATCGAGTACAGGCAGCGTGTGCTTTCAAGCTTTGGTTTTGCAGGCTTTATCGACGCTGGTCAGGTTGGCAGCAACAGCGCACCCTTTGTTGGCACAGTACGGGTAGGTACCGGCGGAGGGCTTCGTTATTACACGCCTATTGGCCCTGTGCGTCTTGATATTGGTGTGCCGCTTAACCGGCCCCCGCGCGGCAGCCGGTGGCAGCTTTATATCGGTCTGGGAGAAACATTCTGATGTCAGCGCAAGGTCATGAGGCGCGTTCAGTGCGTCGTTCGTTCCTGCGTCTCTCCGGGCGTATTGCTGCGTATGCGGGCGCAGGTATCCTGGCGCTTTTTATCTTTGTGCTGGCTGTTATTCTGATAGGGGCAAATACCGGCGCGGGGCGCCGCCTTATCATGCAGCAAACGGCTTCGCTGACAGGCAACACGGTTCTTCTCAGCGGGCTTGGGGGGCGGTTTCCTGATAACCTGCGCCTTGAAAAAATTGAGATCAAAGATGCTCAGGGTGTCTGGTTAAAGCTGACACATCTGCACCTTAACTGGTCTCCTCTGGCTCTGGTAAGTCGCACAGCAAAGGTTTACACAGCCACGGCCGATCAGCTCGATATCCCGCGACTGCCTGTTTCTGATGGCAGCACCTCAGAAAGCTCAGATACGCCATACAATCTTGGCATTAAAATAGACATACAGAGCCTGGCTCTGACGCGTATAAATGTGGGTGCGGCTCTTGCAGGGCAGGCTGCCAGTTTTGGCTTGCAGGGGCATGCCCGTTTATCATCTCTCGATGCTGTGCTGAACGGATTATCGCTTAAACATCTGCCTTCTTCAGTAATTGACCTGCATGTTAAGCGGCTTGATCAGGTCGGGCAGGTTAACCTTATGACGACAACCGATGACGGCAAACTTGCGCTGCATCTGGATGCTCACGAAGATAATGAAGGTTTTACGGCGAAGCTCCTTAAACTGCCGCAACTCACGCCGTTGTCCGTGGTAGCGGATATGAAGGGACGCACAACGGCTGAAGCGCTTACGCTTAATGTCGGGGCGGGGCCGGTTACGCTGAAAGGTGAGGGTACACTGGACCTTGTCACAAAGCGTTTTGTTTCCCTCCAGGCCGGGCTTGATGCCCCGCAGATGACCCTGCGCACTGATATTGGCTGGGGTGGTATTCATCTTGATGCGCAGCTTCAGGGTGACATGATGGCACCTGATGGTCATGCTACTCTGGAAGTGGACCGTCTGGCCGCCGCAGGAGCCGGGGCTGGCACGCTCAGGGTCGATTTTTCAGGGCAGACTGGTCATAAAGGTCAGGAAGATCTTTTGCATCTTTTACTGACAGCTCAGGGTATTCGCCTGCCAGGGCCGGCACCTTTGCTTCTTGCATCTGCGCCTTTGCGTCTTGATGCCAGCCTGCACCCGGGTGAATCTGGTAAACCGCTGGACTTTGATCTTTCTCACCCTCTGCTGCACCTGAACGGGCATGTTATGGTTGCGGCCCCGCAAAAAGGCACGCTGACACTTGCGCTGCCCGACCTGAAACCTCTGGCGCAGATTGCTAAAACTCCGCTGGAGGGGCATGCCGGGGTTGATGCAGGGTTTGCTCTGCCTGCAAGCCCGGAGGGTGACACACATATTAATGCCAAAGGCCAGCTTGCTGTTACAGGCGGGCAGGCGCAGGCAGTCGGGCTGATCGGGTCTGAAGGCACTTTTGCCCTGGATACGATTTTAAGGTCGTTCAAACAGGCCGTGTCTGACAAAACGGAGGAGAAACCTCACGTTAAAGCTGATAAGCAGAAGGTTGCGACAACGCAGGTTAAAGAGGGCACACAGGTTGATGTGCAGCATTTTTCTCTTGACGGACAGGCCCTTCACCTGACGGCTCAGGGGCTGGTGAACCTGGGGCAGGACATGAAGGTAACGGCCAGCCTTGCTCTGACTGACCTGAAAAAAATTCTGCCTTCACTGCGAGGTGCTCTTAAGCTGGACCTTAATACCGAAGGGCCGATGGATGATTTTGGGGCCGGTATTCATCTTGAGGGCACTCCAGGTACTGCTACAATGCCACCGGGGCCGGTTACACTTGATGCCCGGCTGGCACATTTACCTTCAGCTCCTGAGGGTACACTGACGGCACAGGGTTCGGTAGATAAAGCACCTCTCCTGCTTGATGCAGCATTTTCTCAGGCTGCTGACGGCGTGCGTGAGCTGCATCTTAACAAACTCTCCTGGAACAGCCTTCAGGGTAAAGGGGATCTGTCTCTGCCACAGGGTGCAGTCCTTCCACTGGGTGACCTGACATTAAAAATAGACCGCCTGGCAGATTTCAGAAATATGACCGGCCAGCAGATTACGGGTACCATTGCAGCCGGTGTGCAGACCACGCAGGAGGGGGCAGCTCCGCGAGTAGCGCTGAAGGTCAATGGCCACGTTACCATGCCGCAGGTTACGGTTGGTAATCTGTCTCTTGCCGGCTCGGTACTTGACCCTGTGCAGCACCCTGATGCTGATTTGACGTTAAAACTCTCAGGGCTGGCTGCCAGTGGTGTAACAGGGCAGGCTGCTGTGACAGCAAAAGGGCCTGAAAATGCCATGCTGATTACGGCCCTTGTGGGGCCGGCCAGCTGGTCCAAAAGCCCTCTCGCGCTTGATGTTTCGAGTGTGCTTAACCTGCCGGCAAAGCAGGTGCGTATTCAGAGATTATCAGCAACAGCAAAAGAGGAAACACTGAAGCTTCAGGCACCGGTGCAGGTTTCATTTGGTGATGAGGTCGGGGTAGACCGCCTGCGTGCGATACTTACAACACCGGGCGCAAGCCCTGCTACGATTGATGTTGCCGGGCGCGTAAAACCTAAAATTGCGATGACGGCAAATATTCAGCATCTGACACCGGCCCTCGCGCATCCCTTTATGCCTTCTTTGCATGCGCAGGGTGATATAGCCCTTTCTGCTGTTGTGAACGGAATGCCCGGTAATCTGACAGGGCGCGCTCAGCTGACAGGGCGTGACCTGCGCCTGCAGGGGAGCTCAGCCCTGGCGTCGCTTCCCGCTCTGGCAATTGATGCGAAAGCAGAAATGGCCGGCGATGGCGCGCATGTTACGCTTACAACCTCAGCGGGATCAAAATTTCAGCTTGGCCTTACAGGTACCGCACCGCTCTCATCGACTGGTTCGGTTGATATGAGGGCGAACGGAAGGCTTGATTTGTCTATCGCTAATGGTGTGCTAGGCGCACAGGGGCGTGAAGCCCGGGGCGTGATGCAGCTTGATATGCGTGTGGCCGGACGCTTACCATCACCTGTCGTGACAGGCGCAATTGATTTGCAGAAGGCTGAATTTCAGGACTTTGCACAAGGTGTACGCCTGTCTGATATAAACGGCCGTATTGTCGGTGAGAAAGACCATATTGTTATTCAGAGCCTGACCGCTAAAGCTGGCAAAGGGACAATAGGCGTTGCAGGTTCGGTTGGGGTGCTCGCTCCGGGTATGCCGGTTGATGTGCGTATTACGGCAAAGAATGCCAGTCCGGTTGCGAGCGACCTGCTTACGGCTGCGTTTAATGCTGATATTGCGATTAAAGGGCAGGCGACGACACGTATCGATGTTGACGGTAACGTTAACCTGCAAAAAGTAAATGTGAATATTCCCAGTTCACTGCCAACCTCCGTTGCACAGCTTGATGTTATTCGTCCAGGCCAGCAGGCAGCAGCACCGGCAGAGCATACGGAAGAAGCTCATGCGGTGGTGATCGGTCTTGACCTCCAGGTTATATCACCGGGTATGTTTTATGTGCGAGGTCATGGTCTTGATGCAGAGATGGCAGGTAATCTGCTGATTAAAGGTACGGCGAGCAACCCGAATATTACCGGTGGTTTTGACCTTAAGCGTGGTAACTTTGATCTGGCTGGTATTTCCCTCAATTTTACGCGCGGCCGTGTTGCATTCAATGGCAGTGGGGTGAGTCATAAGCTTGACCCCACTCTTAATTTTGAAGCTGACAGGTCGGTGCAGGGGCGTGTGGCGATGCTGAAGGTTGAAGGCTATGCCAGTGAGCCAAGAATTAGCTTTTCATCGACCCCTGAACTGCCGCAGGATCAGGTGCTTGCCTTGTTACTTTTCGGGACAGATGGTCACGCTTTGTCCTCCGCGCAGATGATTGAGCTGGGTGCGGCGCTGGCGACGCTGAGTGGTGTGACCACTTTTGACCCTATGGGCATGCTGCGTAAAACGTTAGGTCTTGATCGCCTGGCTATTGGCGGCGGTTCGGGGGTTGGTAATGGTGGTACCACCGTTGAGGCCGGAAAATATGTGATGAAGGGCGTATATGTTGGTGCCAAGCAGTCAACTTCAGGCGCAGGTACTCAGGCTCAGGTGCAGGTTGACCTTACAAAACACCTTAAGCTTAATACGACAGTTGGTACCGGCGGGAACGTAACAGGCTTTACTACCCCGGAAAATGATCCGGGCAGTAGTGTTGGTCTGTTGTGGGAGTATCGTTATTAGTTATAACTTCGCTTCACTGATGTGTGGAGCGAAGCCAATATTGCCAGCTATCGGTCTGAATATATATAATTTACTTATTTATATATCTGAAAATAAGTATTCGCCCCTTTTGTTTTATTGACATTTTGTAATAATATACTACGCTCATTTAAAGAATCCGGATTTAAAATAATCTGGTAAATAAAGGGAGCGAAAAAATTGGTTTATCCGGTTCGTCCTGAGAGTCGATGTTGCTGATTGATTAATATAAACATTCATTAATCTGACATCTATTTAAAAATGCAGGGTTTTTAGATCATGACGGAAATACATCCTGCAACCTCAGCAGGAGCTTCAGCACTTGATCGTAACCTGTCTGCCAGACAGCTTTCGACAGCACATGTTACGCAGGTTCAGAATCTCGAACGTACTCCACGCTGGCTGCATCGCCTTTTGCCGTGGGTGAATGTTGGTGGTGGCGTGTTTCGTGTTAACAGACGCCGCATTATCTCCCCGTGGTTTGCTGGCGTTGTTTTTAGCGGAACTGGCGACAGGCTTCACCCGACGTCAGAAAGCCTTGCTGTGTTTCCGGGCTTTTCAGCTCAGAAGTATGCGGAAATTGAGAAAGTTGTGCAGGCTTTTAAAACCCGTAATATTGCCGCGGGTGAAGAGTTTTCTGTTGATAATGGCAGCCTGCTGATTGTTGCCGAAGGTCAGGTGCAGCAAAAGATAAAGGCTGCGCAGGGGCGTTATATCCGGCATCTGCTGCTGGCGCCGGGGCAGAGTGGCCTTGTCAGGCATAATGAAAAATATGGTGTGCTGATTGCTGTGGGTGAGACGAAAGTCGTTACGCTTTCACCTGATACCGTTCACGAGCACCCCTGGCTGGCAGAGACATTCAGTCATTTCGGGCATGGTAATACAGGTGCATCCGGCATTAACCAGTATGGTGAGGCCGCGGTTCAGGTTCTCTCAAGCGTTGATGGTGAGCCCAGGCTGCCGACAACTTTTGTTGATTATCAGGACCGCCCGCGTGAGTATTACCTCCATTCTTTACAGACAGTCCTGCGTACGCACACACGTGTCACAGATCTTTACAGTAATGAGTTTGATCAGCTGCGTGAGCAGGTAAGGGTAGTCATAGATGTTATTCGTGAGCGCGAGGAGTGGGAGCTGCTGAATAACCCTGAATTTGGGTTGATGCGCGAAACAGCAGTTGCACAGCGTATCCCGACACGGAGTGGCCCGCCGACACCGGATGATCTGGATGAGCTGATTAGTAAGGTCTGGAAAAAGCCGGCTTTCTTCCTGGCTCACCCTAAAGCAATAGCTGCGTTTGGTCGTGAAGCCACGCGTCGCGGTGTGCCGCCACCAACAGTAACGTTATTTGGCTCACCTTTCCTTACGTGGCGTGGTATCCCGCTGGTGCCATCTGATAAAATTCCGGTTTCTGAAGCGGGTGAGACAAGCATTCTCCTGCTCCGTGTGGGTGAAGAAGAGCAGGGCGTTATCGGATTGCATAACACCGGTATTACCGGTGAAGTCGAGCCTGGTCTTTCTGTACGCTATAGCGGCACAGATCAGTATTCTGTCGCGTCACACCTGATTACACGTTACTTCTCAGCTGCTGTTCTGGTTGAAGACGCTATTGCCCGGCTCGATAACGTGTTGATTGGAAACTATTATGACTACACGACCTGATGTTGATAATGCACCGGGTCTTAAAGCGCATCAAAATCTTATAGCGCAGGCTCTGAGAGATGTGCTGAGCGAGGGGGCTGTCAAAACAGCCTCCACTGCTCATTCTTCCCCGGTTACGTCGCCTTTGCCAGTGGTTTCGGGGGCAGAGGCTTCGGTTTATGAGCCTGTGTGGTCTCGTACACCGGTTTCTGCGCCGGCTGATAATGGACTGAATAATTTTTCAGAGGAAACAGTCTCTCCGTTTTTTACCGGTCATTTTTCTGTGCCGGGAAGCTTACTTAAAAATGAACCTTTACCTGAAAATCTGCCGTATTTTCTGCGGGGGCAGCAGGCACAGGCAGCTGTCCGGGAAACAACCCTGACGCCGCATGATATCGGGCATATCAGAAACGATTTCCCGGTGCTTCATCAGTCTGTTAACGGGCATAAGCTGGTGTGGCTGGATAACGCGGCAACAACCCAGAAGCCACGCACTGTTATTGATGCAACATCGCGTTTTTACGAGCATGATAATTCAAACATCCATCGTGCGGCCCATACACTGGCTGCACGCTCGACGGATGCTTTTGAAGGAGCGCGTGAGAAGCTGCAGCGCTTTATTGGTGCGCGTGAAGCCGCAGAAATTGTTTTTGTCAGAGGGACGACAGAAGCCATAAATCTCGTTGCCCAAAGTTATGGGCATGCGAATATTGGGGCTGGTGATGAAATTTTAATCACAACAATTGAGCACCACGCCAATATTGTGTCATGGCAGCTCCTGGCAAAACAGACCGGTGCTGTTTTGCGTGTTGCTCCGGTCAATGACAGAGGTGAGCTGCTGATGGATCAGTTTGCATCGCTTCTTTCTGGTCGTACAAAAATTGTCGCGGTGACGCATGTGGCAAATGCTCTGGGCACAATTAACCCAGTTGAGCAGATTATTGCTCTTTCGCACGCTTATGGTGTGCCGGTTCTGGTCGATGCAGCACAGTCCTCGCCGCATCTGCCGTTAAATGTTGCTGCCCTGGATGCTGATTTCCTGGTGCTCTCAGGCCACAAAATTTATGGGCCGACCGGCATTGGTATTCTTTATGGCAAACGCTCTTTGTTAGAGGCGATGCCCCCATGGCAGGGGGGCGGGCATATGATACGCGACGTGACATTTGGTCATACAGAGTTTCAGGGGCTGCCTGAGAAATTTGAAGCTGGTACGCCTGATATTGCCGGTGCAGTCGGGCTGGGTGTGGCAGTTGATTATCTTGAGCAGATTGGTTTGCCTGTTATTGCTGCGCACGAACATGCCTTGCTGGAATATGCAACAGCAGAGTTTGCACGTCTGCCGGGAGTGAGAATTATCGGTACGGCTGCGGCAAAGGCCAGTGTTCTGTCCTTTGTTGTTAAGGGTTATGATGTGACAGATGTGGCAAAATATCTTGACCAGCACGGCATCGCTGCGCGTTCTGGTCATCATTGTGCGCAGCCGGCGCTCAGGCGTTTTGGTGTGGAGGCAACAGTAAGAGCATCTTTCGGGCTGTATAACAGTTTTGAAGATGTCGATGCTCTGGTCTCGACATTAAGAAAGCTCGTCAGACAGTAATATGACGTTAGCCATTCTCAGTGCGCTTGGCGGCGGTATCCTGATCGGGGGTGCCGCCGTTTTTATGAAAGCTGCGACAGGGCATATTCCCGGTGTTAGTGGCATTATGGGGCGCGCGATCATCTCGCCTCCGGCTCTCTGGTGCTGGGCTTTTCTCGCCGGTATTGTCGGTTCAGGTGTGATGGCCCGGTTTGTCTGGGGGTGGAGTGTGCCTGTTTCCTTCAGTCAGTCGGGCTGGCCGCGGCTCATGCTTTCAGGTGTGCTGGTTGGTGTGGGTACCAGGCTTGCCAGAGGGTGCACGAGTGGTCACGGGGTTTGTGGGCTGGGGAATTTGTCAGGTCGTTCTCTGATCGCTGTTTTATGTTTTATGGTGACAGCCGGCCTTGTTGTCTTTGCACGACATTACACAGGTTGAAACTAAAGCATATGAAAAGTCTGTTTGCTTTTATCAGTGGTTTGGTTTTTGGGATCGGGTTGCTGGTTTCCGGTATGGCTGATCCGGCGAATGTAATTGGATTCCTTGATGTTGCCGGCCGGTGGACACCGTTTCTGGCATACGTAATGGGAGGGGCTGTGTCTGTTACACTGCCAGGCTTCTAGTGGCTGCGTCGTCGGTCTGAGAGTGCGCTGCAATGGCCTGATCGGTGGCCGCCTGATGTCGCACTGATGGCCGGGTCTGTAATTTTTGGTTTTGGGTGGGGGCTGACAGGTGTGTGCCCAGGGCCTGCCCTGGTGCTACTGGGGCTTGGTGCCCCGCAGGCGGTGTTATTTGTGCTGAGTATTCTTGTCGGGTGGAAGGCAATACAATTATTTTCTGAGCGCAGGCAGTAGTGGCCTGCACTCAAAACGCAATATGCCTTGCTTAATTTCCGGTAATTTTTTCACGCAGGGCATCTAATTGCGCAAGCAGCCCTTCGTGCTCTACTCGAGGATCTTTGACCTGTAAAAATTCTGTAGCGTTAAAATCGTCGCCTCTTTTGCGATTTTGCGGGGGCTCCAGCCCCTCAATGAGCAATGCTTCCAGTGTCTGTATCAGCACAGAGCTGTCAAAGTCTGGCTGGTAATGGGTATTTATGCTGGCTCGTGTGTTATCGCTGTTATCTATTGTGGGGAAAAGACCAAACCAGGAAAATCGGTTCCACCGTCTTTGCAGGCGGTCCGTCGTGTGTTGAAAAAGATGAGTGCCAAGCCCCTGGTTAATGGCCCGGCCAACATAAACCACCCTAAATCCATCATACAGCAGGTAAACGCCGATTTGTTTGCAAAAATCAACAGTGAGGGATTCCTGCTTTTGGCGTCCTAAAAGCCTGGGGGTGGCTGCCCACCTTACAGAATCTCTTTCCCGGAACATGCCAAAAGCGTTGATTAACCCTGTTGTGGTAATTGTGGCACTTACTGTTCTGGCTGGTGTTGAGCCCACAGAATCTCTCAGACGATTTTCTATGATGGAATCAGTAATTTCAGTATACGACATGGCAGAGTTACTACCCTGAAGAACCTTGATGATAGCGTCACGCCATGTCATTTCAGCCACTATTTTCATCCATAATAGAAAAAACAGCGGGAAGGTAAGTTATAAAATCTGCGCTCCATATACTCTAAAGTTTCAGGTCGAGCATAACAGGTACATGATCGGAGGGGGATGACCAGTCGCGTGCGTCACGCAGCACGGTCATGTTTTCTAAAGCTGGTGTCAGGTCAGGGGTTACCCATATATGGTCGAGCCTGCGTCCGCGGTTAGATTTTTTCCAGTCCCGGTTACGATATGACCACCAAGTGTAAAGTTTTTCGTTTTCAGGCACAAAGTGGCGCAGGGCATCAGTAAAGCCGCCATTCAGCCATTTATTCAGGCGTTCTGTTTCAGGTGGGGTGTGGCTGACAACATTCTGCAGCTGTTTGTGGCTCCAGACATCATGTTCAAGTGGCGCAATATTCAGGTCGCCTGTGAGGATGCTGCGAGAGGGAGGATGTTGCGCAAACCACGCTGTTACTTCCTCAATAAACGCAAGTTTATGCGCAAATTTAGGATTTTCCGTTGTGTCAGGTATGTCACCACCGGCCGGAACATAAAAATTATGCAGGGTTACAGGCCCACCTGGTAGCTCAAGCGCGACGGCTGCATGTCGGCAGTCCTGCTGGCCATACCAATCAGGCAGGTTTTCCAGCGGTGTTAGAGGCAGACGAGAAAGAACAGCAACGCCATTGTAACTTTTCATGCCTTTGTAGTGCAGGTGTGTGTAGCCCATCTCCCGCACAGCAGAGGCGGGAAAGAGCTCGTCAGTCACCTTTGTCTCCTGCAGGCAGATGACATCAGGCGAGAAAGTGCGCGTCAGTGTCTCAATATGAGGCAGGCGCAGGCGGAGGGAGTTGATGTTCCATGTGATAAGTCGCATGTCAGAGCCATTACGCATCCTGTCAGCCAGAGCAAGTAAAATTCTTTAGTGTAAGAACCGGCTGAATGGCTCATATAAGTGTTTTGGCACTTGTTAAGCTTCTCAGCTCGCGCCATGTCATGGAGTATGACGCACTCATCGCCTTTTCAGAAGAATGAGCATAGCGTGCCGCCCGAGGCGCAGGCTGTGCATAACACGCTGTTTACTCTCGATAGTCATATCGACATTCCCTGGCCAGACCAGAATGATGCCTTTGAGAACACAGCTGCCCGCCATGCTGACCTGCCGAAGATGAAGCAGGGTGGTGTTTCGGCCGGTTGTTTTGTTGCATATATTGGCCAGGGGCCCAGGAATGCTGAGGGCCGTGCAAGGGCGCACGAGCAATGCCTGGCCATGCTTGATGTGATCAACCAGATGCAGGGCACGCATAATGGTGTAACAGCGCGTGTATGCTCAACAACCGATGAGATATCAGCAGCTTATGCTGCCGGGGCTATTGCTGTTATTCCTGCTGTTGAAAACGGCTATACGATGGGCGAAGACCCGGAGGCTTTGATACGTTTTCGGGCAAAGGGAGCCCGGTATGTAACGCTTACACATAATGGGCATAACGACCTGGCTGACTCAGCAGTGCATCGCCCCAGCCTAGGGGATAAGCCTGAAAATCATGGCGGCCTCTCTGCTCTCGGGCGCGAGGCGATCAGAGTGATGAATCGTACAGGGCTTGTGGTTGATGTTTCTCATGCGTCTAAAAAAACGATGATGCAGGCGGCCCGTGCTTCCCTTGTGCCGGTTGTTGCGACGCATTCATGCGTACGTGCTTTATGTGATCATCCACGCAATCTGGATGATGAGCAGCTTGATCTGCTGAAAGAAACCGGAGGCGTTATTCAGATTACGGCTATGCCGGCCTTTCTGAAACCTAAAGAGGGAGAAGCCCGTCATTCAGCAGGGGTCTCTGACTTTGTGGATCATATAGATTATGTCGTAAAACGGCTTGGCCCTGAATATGTTGGCATTTCATCAGACTTTGATGGCGGCGGAGCTATTGACGGGTGGAGTAACGCTGCTCAGAGCGCGACGCTGACGGCAGAGCTGCTCAGACGCGGGTACGATCACAGTGAGCTTGCGGCTTTCTGGGGTGGGAATTTTTTACGTGTTCTGAAGAATGCTGAAGAAGTCGCTTCTCAGGTTTAAATATCAGAAAGAATGTGCAGGGCTATAATTTTTATTTTATTTGTCCACATTGCCTCTTGACATAGGTTTTATCAGGTAATCGCCCTGCATTTTCTGTCTGTATTCAGGTTGAATTAAACAAAATCTTTTTATATCAATATGTTAGTGTATGTGATTAAAAAGTGAGCAATATGTGAAAGTTGTGAGAAAACTGCGGTTTTCTGAAGATGTGAGCATAGTATACACAAAGTTATCCACACAATCTGTGGATGATTATGCTGAAGGGGTATCTGATGTCATCAGAGGTTTGTTCGCAACCTGCGTCACCTGACAGCGCGGGGGAGCAATCTGCTGCCGCTCTTCGGGGTGTTGAGGTTATCAGAGAGGCACTCAGGACCATGCCCCTCTCGCCAGGCGTGTATCGTATGCTGGGCGCAAAAGGTGAGGTTTTATATGTTGGTAAGGCGCTCGCGCTGAAAAAGCGTGTTGTGTCTTATACGCACACTGCGCGTCTGCCAGAGCGCCTGCGCCGTATGGTCTCTGAAACAGTTGCGATGGAGATTGTGACCACGCACACAGAGGCTGAAGCTTTGCTGCTTGAAGCCAATTATATCAAACGGATGAAGCCCCGTTTTAATATTCTGCTGCGAGACGATAAAAGCTATCCGTGGCTGATGATGACCGGTGATCATGCCTTTCCGCAAATTACTAAATACAGGGGTAAAACAGTTAAAGGTGCTGATTTATGGGGGCCGTTTGCTTCTGCCTGGGCCGTAAATCAGACTCTTAACCTGCTCCAGCGGGCTTTTTTGCTCCGCTCATGCTCTGATTCTGATTTTAACAGCCGAACGCGCGCCTGCCTGCTTTATCAGATCAAACGATGCTCCGCTCCCTGTGTTGGTCGTATTGATGAAGGGCATTATGCACAGCTGGTCAGGCAGGCTCGTGACTTCCTGTCGGGGAAGGACGTCACACTGCGTGAGGAGATCAGCTCTCAGATGCTCCAGGCCTCAGATGATATGGATTTTGAGCGGGCTGCTGTGTTGCGTGACCGTGTGCGGGCCCTAGCTCAGATGCAGGATTCTCAGGTCATAAATCCGCATTCCCTGGAGGAAGCGGATGTGATGGGCATCTGGCAGGAGGGTGGGTTAACCTGCATTCAGGTCTTTTTTGTGCGTGGTG
Source organism: Acetobacter sp. DmW_043 (assembly GCF_002153485.1). Taxonomy (NCBI): domain Bacteria; kingdom Pseudomonadati; phylum Pseudomonadota; class Alphaproteobacteria; order Acetobacterales; family Acetobacteraceae; genus Acetobacter; species Acetobacter sp. DmW_043. Next base: position 61,099 of record NZ_JOMN01000013.1, read on the forward strand.
GACGCAATAACGGGAGCAGATCGTTCTTTCCCGCGCATGTGCAGGAGCAGAGTGCGGAAGATGTGATGTCAGCTTTTATTGTGCAGTTTTATGAAGATAAACCGCCACCTCGCCAGCTGCTGGTGAGTGTTCTGCCTGAAGAATCGGTATTGCTTGAAGAGGCATTATCTTTGCAAAAAAGCCGCAGGGTTGAAATTCTTAACCCTCAGCGGGGTGAAAAAAAGCAGGTTCTTGATCATGCTGTGACCAACGCACGGGATGCGCTGCGGCGCAAACTGGCAGAAAGTGCAGGTCAGGCCAGGCTGCTCGAAGGCGTTGCGGCTGTTTTCGGTATGGATAGCCCCCCTCAGCGTATCGAAGTATATGATAACAGCCATATTATGGGCTCGCATGCGTATGGTGTGATGATAGTTGGCGGCCCTGAAGGCTTTGACCGGCGGGCCTATCGTAAGTTTCTGATTAAAGGACCTGTCACACCGGGTGATGATTTTGCCATGATGCGTGAGGTTCTCGAACGTCGTTTCGGTCGTGCTTTAAAAGAGGCAGAGGAGGGGGATCGCTCAAACTGGCCTGATCTGCTTCTCATTGATGGGGGTGCAGGGCAATATTCAGCTGTCAGACGGGTGCTTGATGAACTGGGTGTAACAGGCGTAACGCTGGCTGGTATTGCTAAAGGGCCAGACAGAGATGCCGGGCGGGAGTGGTTTTATACGCAGGGGCGCCCTGCTTTTCAGCTCGATGTACGTGACCCTGTTTTATATTATCTGCAACGCCTGCGTGATGAGGCGCATCGTTTTGCAATTACAACGCATCGGGCCGGGCGCTCAAAGGCTCTGGTGCGTTCTGAGCTTGATGACGTTCCAGGTATCGGTCCGGGTAGAAAAAAAGCGCTGTTAAATGTATTTGGTTCTGTCCGTGCTGTCAGGCAGGCTGGTATAGCTGAGTTAGAATCGGTGCCCGGTATCAGCAAAGAGGTCGCCAGAGTAGTTTATGGGTATTTTCATCCCGACTGGTTGCCGGCATAAGACGGATGCAAAAATATAGTAAATTTTTAAGAAATGACTGCCGAATACAGAGTATAATGCGTTTCAGCCTGATGAAAAATAGGTTAGTGTCCTGACAATGTTGATCAATCTGCCAAATATTCTGACCCTCTCGCGTATTGTGGTCATTCCTGTGGTTGTGGCTCTTGCCGCCTGGGGTACCCCTCTGACCGATGCCCTGGCCTGCCTGGTCTACATTCTGGCAGGAATAACAGACTATTATGACGGCAAACTGGCACGCTCAATGCAGCAGCTGTCAGATTTTGGACGGATGTTTGACCCTATTGCCGATAAGCTGCTGGTTACGGCGAGCATACTCGTGCTGGCGGGTTATGATCGCTTGCCTTATTATTCTCTCTGGCCTGCAATTGTTATTCTGTGTCGTGAAATTCTTGTTTCCGGCCTGCGGGAGTATCTTGCCGGGAGAGATGCAACTCTGCCGGTTACACAGCTGGCAAAGTGGAAAACAACATTTCAGATGGTTGCTATTGGTTTTTTACTGGCTGGTGACAGCACAGCTGGTTTGCTACATTTGCCATGGGTGCCTGTTTCGCTGATTGGTGCTGTTTTGTTGTGGATTGCGGCAGTTTTAACTTTAATCACCGGGTGGGCTTATTTGATTACCGGCCTGCGCCACGTATCATTATAGTATGAATATTGCCTGCTAAAGGTTGGTTATAATAAAAATTCTGGTATACGGTTTGTGCCATGAAGCAAAGCGTCAGCGTCAGTATAAAATTGATATAGGATAATAACTTTAAATGATGCGAAAAGTGATGCTTCTTGGGGGGTGCCTGATGATTACAGGGTGCTCAGGGTTCGGCAAATTTGTTTCTGATACTGCGACACTGCCGGGCGCTAATCCTAATGCTCCCTTAGGGTCTGATCTGAATATGCGTCGGGTTAAAGGGTATGGTGCATCTGAAGCACCCATTCTCACACAGGGTGGTAACGTCTGGCCTGGTCCTCCATCGCCTATGCCAACGCTTGAGGATGTTGAGAAAGATCGTATTGGCACAGCTCTGGGTGCGACCTCTTCAGCTGATGAGATGTTGCCGGACGGTGGTGAAATCAATCTTGATACATCCAGCAAAGTTGCACCCAGTGCCAAGCTGCCGGATGCTGAGCCGGATGCCGCCAGTAAGTTTGGTGCTAAACGCAGCAATGCCTCCGCCATTCAAATTCCTAATGGTGATGGCACTGTAACCATCATTCGCCCTGATGGCTCAGTGTATACGATCAAAGCTTCAGCTGCTCCGGCTGCAACTCACTGATCATATATGATGGTGAAACTGGCAGAGCAGGAGTTATTATGATGGCAAAGATTAAGGTTTTATACTTTGCGTCTTTGCGCGAGCAGCTTGGGTATGCAGAGGATATCATTGATGTGCCGCAGGCAGGCTTTGATATACAAAGTCTGATTACTCTTCTCGGTGAAAAAAAACCTCAGGTTAAGGCGGTGCTGACAGAAACTCCACGTTTGCGGGCTGCTTTGAATCAGACGCTTGTTTCTTTTACAACGGCGGTAAAACCTGGCGACGAAGTTGCTTTTTTTCCTCCTATGACGGGTGGATGAAAAACTGATGCAACATGTCGTGGTACAGGAGGCAGCTTTTGATGTCGGGCATGAATATACCCGACTTGCTGAGTTATCTGATCATGTTGGTGGTGTAAGTATTTTTGTTGGTTGTGTGCGTGACACGGCAGGCGACCTTCAAAGTCTGACGCTTGAACATTATCCTGGCATGACAGAAAAAATGCTTCAAAATCTGAGTGCTGAAGCATTTGAGCGTTTTCATCTCGCGGGTTGTACAATTATTCACAGGGTTGGTGCGCTGTGTGTAGGTTCTCCGATTGTTTTTGTCGGGGCTGCTGCTGCGCACCGGGCTGAAGCCCTTCAGGCAACGGCTTTTTTAATTGATAAGCTGAAAACCGGTGCTCCATTCTGGAAGTGTGAGCAGTTTAAAGACGGTCGTCGTGTCTGGGTTGAGGCTAAAGCTGCGGATGATGAGGCCGCAGCTTTCTGGAGCTGAAAGTTAAAAATTTCTTTTATAATCAGCTTGATAAAACTTTATAGATGGCGTCTGTCAATGTCAGAAGCTCAGCATCGCTGATTGTAAAAGCCGGCGTCAGATAGACAATATTGCGAAAAGGCCTGACCCATACTCCCGCCTGAATAAATTTCGTACGCAGGGCATCGGCATTCTCAATTTTTTCCAGCTCCACCACGCCAATAGCGCCTAATGTTCTTACATCTTTGACACCAGGCAGTGCTCTGCATGGCTCGAGAGCTTCAGTGAGAACTGTATTGATATGATTAACCTGTGCCAGACGAGGCTCCTGCTCAAACAGGTCGAGTGAAGCATTAGCGCAGGCGCAGGCCAGCGGATTGGCCATAAATGTTGGCCCATGCATCAGCGCATGTTCAGGGTTATCTGACAAAAAAGCTTCATAAACATGGCGTTGTGCTATCGTGGCCGCCAGCGGTATTGTCCCGCCCGTCAGTGCTTTTGAGACTGTAACAATATCAGGGACGATATCAGCCTGTTCGCAGGCAAACATAGTGCCTGTGCGGCCAAAACCTGTAAAAATTTCATCTAAAATCAATAAGATATTATGATCATCGGCGGCTTTGCGTATGTGGCGTAAAACATCAGGGCTATGAAACAGCATGCCACCGGCACCCTGCACCAGAGGTTCGGTAATAATGGCCGTTATCTCGTGGGCATGCTGTTCGAGCAGAGATAAAAATCGGGCTGTACTTTTTTCATCGACTGGCAGAGGGGAGATAATATGCTCACTCAGCACTGAGCCATACAGATGGTGCATCCCTTCTTCAGGGTCACAGACCGCCATCGTTGCCAGGGTGTCACCATGATAACCGCCTTTAAAAGCAAGCATTTTTGTACGGCCGTTCTCACCTTTGTTCAGGCGGTACTGAATGGCCATTTTCATGGCGACTTCAACAGCAACTGACCCTGAATCTGTAAAAAAGACACGCTCAAGGTCACCTGGCAGCATATTGCTCAGCCGGTGTGCAAGCGTCAGGGCCGGTTTGTGTACTGTGCCGCCAAACATAATGTGAGGCATGGTACTGAGCTGTTTTTCAACAGCTTTACGAATGTAGGGGTGGTTATATCCGTGGCAGGCTGTCCACCAGGCCGCAACCCCGTCTGTCAGAGTCGAGCCATCAGCCAGCGTGATCGTGCTGCCCTGTGTGCTGTGAGCCGCCAGTGGAGGAGCTGCCGTTTTCATCTGAGAGTATGGCAGCCAGATATGAGGCAGGCCCTGCTCATACCAGTCTGGCTGTGATGGGGTGAGTGGGTCTGGCTGTGAAGGCATCCTGATATTCTTTCTGATTGAAATAGATTGACCGTGGCGCACAGCTCCGGCACCAGATGTGTCATGACGCGGTTTGACTCTCTTTTCCAGCAGGGACTTCAGAAACTGGCAGAGCAGGGGCGTTTGCGTACCCAGCGCAGCCTTGATTCCTCGGGTGATAATTTTATCCGCTCTGACGGCACTGTTCTGGCTGATTTTTCTTCTAATGACTATCTTGGGTTACGCAGGCACCCGCTGTTACTCCAGCGCGCGGCTGAGTGGGGGGCACGTTATGGTGCAGGCTCAGGTGCTTCGCGCCTGGTCAGTGGCACCTGCTCGGGCGCACTCAGGCTTGAGCAACGCCTTGCCACTCTGAAAGGGATGGAGGCCGCCTGTATTTTCTCATCAGGCTGGCAGGCAAATGCTACTCTTGTTCCGGCCCTTGTGCGTCTTTGCGTGACAGCAACAGGGGCGCAGCCTGTCATTCTGGCAGATAAGCTGATTCACGCCAGCCTGTATCAGGGGTGCGCTGCCGCCGGTATCGTGCCGATTCGTTTTCGTCATAATGACCTGAAGCATCTTGCCACACTTTTAGAAAAACATGCCGATGCCGCGGGCATGAAAATTGTGCTGACTGAGAGTGTATTCAGCATGGATGGCGACCGTGCGGACCTTGCCGCGCTCGGAAACGTATGCCGGGCCCATAATGCCTTTTTGTGTGTTGATGAGGCTCATGCCACTGGTATTCTTGGCCATAACGGAAAAGGCCTGTCTGACGGGCATGCAGATCTGGTTATTGGCACATTCAGCAAAGCACTGGGTACGATGGGAGCTTTTGTCTGCTCGTCGTCGGCTGTGTGCCAGTGGCTGCGGACGAGCGGGTCAGGCTATATTTACTCAACAGCACCATCTCCCATGGTGCTTGGGGCGGCGGATGCGGCCCTTGATCTGCTGACTGAGCCTGAAACTGAAGAGGTAAGATGCAAAGTTGCCGCTCTCTCTGAACGTTTACGCCAGCATGTTGCCGCAGCAGGCCTGGAGACGGGGCCGTCGTCAACGCAGATCGTCCCTGTTGTAGTGGGACGTGAGCAAACAGCTTTGCGTCTTGCGCAGCTGATGGAAGAAGCGGGGTTTCTGACCGTAGCGATTCGCCCGCCAACGGTGCCGCCCGGCGCCTGCCGCCTGCGGATCGTGATACATGGCAACCATACAGAGCCGCAGATTGATGCGCTGGCCCATTGCCTGGTTACAGCATGGAAGAGCATGCAATGAGTATACAGGGTCTCAAACCTGTTTTTGTACATGGCTGGGCCTGTGGGCCTGAGATATGGGCACCTTTGCAGCAGCAGCTTGGCTGGGACGGAGTTTGTCGTGTTGACCTGGGGTATTTTGAACCATCACCGCAAAATGGCAGTGTGAATCCAGCTGAATTTTTGCAGAATGCAGGTGGTCAGCCCATACTGGCGACAGGTCATTCACTTGGTTTGCTATGGCTGCTCTCACAGCGCGACTGGCCTGAAGGTAGCCGTTTTGTAGGTATCAATGCTTTTGGGCGCTTTAGCGCGGCTGAAGGGTTTGCCGCAGGTGTGTCACCACGTGTTCTCAGCCGTATGCGGGCAGGTCTGACACGTAATGCGTATGACGTGGCAGAAAACTTCAGGGCGCGCTGTGGTCTGCCTGTGCCTGAAGGCGTTTCCTGCAATGCTGATGTGCTTGATGAAGGGCTTGCTCTGCTGGCTGAGGGTGATGTGCGTGAGAAGATGCAGTATATTGCCTGTAAAAGAAATTTATTGCTTCTGGCCGGTGGTGATGACCCGATAGTTCCCCCGGCCATGACACGAAATGCTGTACCCGCTGAAGCGGAAATCGTCTGGCAGTCAGATGGCGGGCATATGCTACCCGTCACACATGTCTCGTTTTGTGCAGACCACATTAAAAATTTTATCAGTAAGGCAGTCTGAATAAAAATGACCGGAATTTCTCGTCAGAATCGTATCTGCCAGAGCTTTAACCATGCTGAGGCCTATGATGAAGCCGCCGGCATGCAGCGCTATGTTGCCCGGCAGCTTTTTGAGCGTATCACAACAGCTCAGGCACAACATCAGCCAGCCCGGATTCTTGAACTGGGGTGCGGGACCGGGTTTCTGACCACTTTGCTCGCAGCGCACTGGCCTGATGCAGAGATCATCGCGACAGATTTTGCACCGCAAATGGTAAAGCGTATGCAGGCGCGCCTTGGGGAGCGGGTTACTGGTCATGTGATGGATGCTGCGGCACCTGATGTCGAAGGGTCTTTTGATATTATCTGCGGCAGTCTGGTGTTTCAGTGGCTGGATAACCCGCAGGCTGTTTTACGGCACCTTGAAAAGATGCTGAAGCCGGGTGGCAGGCTCTTCTTTTCCACGCTGACACAGGGTACTTTTGAAGAGTGGCAGCAGGCCTGTACATCTGAACATTCAGTGGGGACACCTGATTACCCCACTCTGGCAGCGCTGCAGTCATGCAGGCCGGCTTTATGTGCCGGCAGCTGGGAGGGGGCCTGTTATATTCAGCCCTTTAACAGCGCAAGAGCCTTTTTACATCATCTGAGCCAGACCGGTGCCTGCGTTCCTGTTGCGGGTTATAAGCCGTTGCAGCCCGCTGCATTGCGTCAGGCTATGAACCGTTTTGAGGGCGGAGGCTGTGCCATCTCGTGGCATATTGCTTATGGCTGTTTTCAGCGGCCCGTACGTGCCGGTGTGTTTGTAACCGGTACAGATACCGGGGTAGGAAAAACATTTATCTCTGCCTGTCTCGTAAAAGCCTGGTCAGCACTTTACTGGAAACCGCTGCAAAGCGGCCTGGCAGATGAACCAGGTGACACATTGACTGTCACGGAGCTTGCCGGGGCAGATGCCGCCTCCTGCCTGCCTTCTGTCGGTGCATTTCAGGCTTCGTTGTCTCCCGAAGCTGCCGCCCGTGCTGAAGGCGCAGAGATTGACCCTGACAGCCTTGTTCTTCCCCTGGCAGAGAATGATCGTCCACTGGTTGTCGAAGGTGCTGGCGGGCTGATGGTGCCGGTGACAGACAGGCTTATGATCTGTGATCTGATTGTTCGCTGGGCTTTGCCTGTTGTCGTTGTGGCGCGCAGTGGCCTGGGTACACTTAACCACACGTTGCTGACACTTGAGGCCTTAAGAAACCGTGGTGTTGCAATAGCCGGTGTTGTGCTTAACGGGCCACCGGATGAAGATAATTGCCGTGTGATCGAAGAAAAAGGGCGTGTGCGCATTCTGGCACAGGTGCCGCATCAGTCGGTCGTTTCGGCTGAAACTGTTGCTGAAGCCTCCAGGAAGTTACCCTCCTGGAGTGATGTGTCTCCCTTCTGAAATCAGGGGAGGCGTATGATCCTGCAGGGGGTTCCGGCTTGTGCCGGTGGTGCCCCCGGGGCGCGCAATAACAGGGCATCGCTTTGGGAGAGGATGCAGAGCTGTGCCGAATCCTGCGAGTCAAAGGGTACTGCAACAGGCAGATCGCTCTCAGGCTTCTTGACCAGTGTGCAGCGCAGAAAATCCTGCCGGTGATCGTTCTGCCTGACGTCAGCCCCCAGAATCGCATTTTCACTTTCAATGTCAGCTGAGACGGGCTGCCCCATAAGGGCGTGCACGGCAGGGGCTACAAAAATAACCGAGCAGACCATAGCCGCAACCGGGTTGCCTGGCAGACCAATGATGGGTGTTCCCTGAATTTGCCCTGACATCAGCGGTTTGCCCGGGCGCATAGCAATCTTCCAGAAGTCGAGGGAGAGGCCGTGAGCTTTCAGAGCGTCCTGTACAATGTCATATGTGCCAACACTGGCGCCACCAATGGTAATGAAGAGATCAAAGCGCGTTGTATGCGCCAGAGCAGAAGCCAGAGCTGTATGGTTGTCTCGTGCGATAGGCAGAATAACAGGTTCAGCTCCGATGGTTCTGAGCAGGCCTGACACCATAAAAGCAGCTGAGTTCACAATCGAATCGGGTTGTGTCGGGTCACCTGGCAGGGTTAGTTCATCTCCGGTAGAGAGAATGCCTACGCGCGGGCGCTGTGCAACGCTGAGCCATGTGTAACCAGCTGCTGCTGCCAGGCCGATGTCACGGGCAGTCAGTCGTTTACCGGCACTAAGCAGGGTTTGCCCTTTCTGAAAATCTTTTCCCTGCCTGCGAATAAACTGCTGTTCGTCGCTGCTGGTTTGCAGCGAGACAGATTCGCCTTCACGTATCACATTTTCCTGCAAGATGATTGTGCTTGTCCCGGCAGGTATCTGGCTGCCGGTAAAAACACGAATACAGGTGCCAGGGGCAATGTGTTGCGTGGTGGGGTGGCCTGCTGGTGCTTCACCGGTAACCGTGAGTACTGCGCCCTTTATGGCGTCTTCTGTCCGGGCGGCATACCCATCCATTGCAGAGACCGAAACAGGGGGGTTAGACAGGCGGGCGACCACCGGTTCAACCAGGATACGCCCTGTTGCGTCAGCGAGAGAGACGGTTTCAGGGCCGCAGGGAGAGATTTTTTCGAGAATTCTGGCGCGCGCAACTGCCACATCCAGCATTTTTTTGCTCCTTTTGGCTCTTCTGTGCATATCTATGCAGCAAGAATACTTGACCTTTGGCGTTAGTATGCGCATTTTGCGTCGAATTGAATACTAGCTGGACATCGTGTCCGGTTAACCCATGATGCTCAGCTGAGGAAGTTATGGCTAAGACAAACGTTATCAAAATTCGTCTCGTTTCCACGGCGGATACCGGTTATTTCTACGTTACGAGAAAAAATGCTCGTGCGCACACCGGTAAAATGGAACTCAAGAAATACGATCCGGTTGCTCGCAAGCACGTCGTTTTTCGCGAAGCAAAAATTAAGTAATCTGTTTTTTCTTTAAAACAGTATTACAGCAGACTCGGCGTCCTTACGGGCGCCGTTTTTGTTTGGGGCGGGATCAGTCTGCCGCAGGGGCAAGGCAGGCAGCTCCTGGCGTTTTTCGGGTAAAAGAGTCTCCGCTGTTTTAAAAAAGCGGATCATGCCTGTCATAAGGTATGACAATATCATTTTTGTTCGCCAGGTTGAGCATAGCACGCGCCCGTTCATCCAGCATGTCTTTGTCGAGTGAATGATCGCGCAGGTCATTAACACGCCGGCGCCAGGCAGCTTGTTCTGCCGTGGCGTTAAGCTGAGCCTGTTTTGCCTGGTCCAGCAGCACAAGCTGCTCTTTATACGCTCTGGTGCCGTGGTCGCCCTGTGTGGCGTTCCAGCCAAAATAGCCGGCAATGCTTAAGAAAACCAGCGGAGGAACAACAGCGCGGACGGTGCGCCTTATCATGCGGCCCAGATTCACGTTGATATTCTTTCCTGCTGTTTAACCTGTTACGTCAGTGTAAGCTATTACTGGCCACCTGTGCCAGGAATTTTGAACTTTTTGTAAGCTTGTTTGCCATAAAATGCAGCGGCTCTGGTACCGTGGCTAAGCCAGCGGTACCAGATGAGATAATTTTAGCGCTTCAGAATAGTCTGCCCTGCATATTGCGCAGCCGTTGCCAGCTGCTGCTCAATGCGAATCAGCTGGTTATATTTAGCTGTGCGGTCAGAGCGGGAGAGGGAGCCTGTTTTAATCTGCCCACAGTTGGTCGCGACTGCCAGATCAGCAATGATAGAGTCTTCAGTCTCGCCGGAGCGATGGCTCATAACCGCAGTGTAGCCTGCTTTATGTGCCATTTCGATGGCCTGAAGTGTTTCAGTCAGTGTGCCAATCTGATTCACTTTGATGAGAATAGAGTTGCCAACACCAGTCTCAATGCCACGACGCAGACGCTCGGGGTTGGTTACAAACAAATCGTCACCAACCAGCTGAACTTTTTTGCCAAGTGTGCTGGTCAGCAGGCTCCAGCCTTCCCAGTCATCTTCCGCCAGGCCATCTTCGATAGAAACGATAGGGTAGCGTTTTGTCAGATCTTCCAGGTAAGCGACCATCTGGGCAGAATCGAAAACCTTCCCTTCGCCCTTCATGTCATAGCGGCCATCGCGATAAAATTCGGTCGAGGCACAGTCGAGCGCGAAGGTAATGTCTTCACCAGGGCGGTAGCCAGCAGCCTCCACCGCGCGGGAAATGAAGGTCAGTGCTTCGTCTGCTGACTTCAGAGCCGGAGCAAAACCGCCTTCATCACCGACATTTGTGTTATGACCGGCATCTTTAAGAGCTTTTTTCAGCTGGGCAAAAATTTCTGATCCCCAGCGAATACCATCAGCGACAGTTGGTGCGCCAACGGGCTGGATCATAAATTCCTGAATATCGATGGGGTTGTCTGCATGCTCACCGCCGTTGACGATGTTCATCATTGGCACAGGCAGAGTGTGAGCAAAAACGCCCCCTACATAGCGGTAGAGTGGTACACCCAGCTCAGCTGCTGAAGCTTTTGCAACAGCAAGGGAGACACCAAGAATCGCATTGGCGCCCAGGCGGCTTTTATTGGGTGTGCCATCAAGGTCGATCATCGCATTATCAATGTCGATCTGCTCTGACGATTCGAAACCCTGAAGTGTGGGCAGGATTTCACTTTCAATATTTTCGATGGCTTTCAGAACGCCTTTGCCGCCAAAGCGTTTTTTGTCGCCATCTCTGAGTTCAACCGCCTCATGTGCACCGGTTGAGGCACCTGACGGAACAGCAGCCCGGCCAACTATGCCAGAGGCGAGTTCTACATCAACCTCAACAGTGGGGTTACCACGGCTGTCAAGAATTTCACGTGCTACGATATCTGCAATGACACTCATGTTTTTTATTCCCGTTGCTTATAGCCAGAGAGCGCTCCGGCTGCGATGGTCCTGTTTTGTTGTTTAGTGTCTCAAAAACACGAAGGGGCCATCGGCCTGTTGCCTAGTGGCCTCCTGTTGGGCTTCTCTGTCAACCTGTCTCTTGTCGTAAAAGCGTATCAAAAAAGGTGAAATAGCAATTTATGAAAAAAACATCTGTGATCGCAGGTGGTCTGACAATAGCGGGCTTGCTGCCTTTCGTGTTCAGTGCCGGCTGTATAGTGTTCTTTAATTCCGGTGTGCCGGTAACGAATCTGCTTATGGCCTTTGTATCTTATGGCGCGATTTGTCTGGCTTTCTGGGGGGCAGTGCAGTGGGGGCTTTCACTTGAGACAGACCGGGCTATTCTGGTAGCAGGGGCTGAATCGCGCGATGTCGTGCGTCTGCTGCTGGGGGTAATACCTGCGGCTCTTGCCTGGCTTGCAATCTGTCTCGCCTTTATGTGGTCAGCTGTTATGGCTGTTGCTCTTCTGGCTGTTGCTGTGCCTCTGCAGGGGCTTGCTGAGCGGGCAGGCTGGCGCCGCGGGATGCTGCCGCGCGGGTATATGGGGCTGCGCTGGATAGCTGTTGCTGTTATGGAGAGTTGTCTGCTTGTTGTGCTGATGGCACGTTTGTTTTGATTATGAGCCGGCGTTGCGGGGAGATAAAATATGCAGGGTAAGCCGCGTATTCTGGTCAGAGGTGCCGGTGTGGCAGGTATGGTGACAGCTGTCACACTGGCTGAGCGTGGCGGGCTGGTTACTGTTTACGATCAGAGCGGGCGTGTCGGGGCCGGAGCTTCATGGATGGCGGGCGGCATGCTTGCACCCTGGTGTGAGGGTGAATCTGCCCCGCCAGAGGTTACAGCGCAGTCAGTCGCTTCTGTTGACTGGTGGGCCACACACGTGCCTGACGTGACCAGAGCAGGCAGCCTTGTACTGGCTCCCCCGCGTGATGTCGGGGAGCTTGCACGTTTTGCCCGCCGCACATCGCATTGTGAGATGATAGACGGTAAAAAAATTGCGGCGCTTGAGCCCGATCTGGCCGGTCGTTTTCATAAGGGCCTGTTTTTTGAGCAGGAAGGGCATGTTGACCCCCGCAAAGCGCTGCCTGCACTCCTGAGTTCCCTCCTGCAACAGGGAGGAACTATGGTGCATGCGTCAGAAAAAGCGCCCGATAGTGCTGATTTTGACTGGGTCGTTGACTGCACTGGTCTGCAGGGCCGCACAGCGTTGTCTGAGCTGCGTGGTGTCAGAGGTGAGATGCTTTTGCTGCGCTGCCCTGATGTTACGCTACATCGTCCGGTGCGTATGCTGCACCCGCGTATCCCGGTTTATATCGTGCCGCGTGCTGACCATATTTTTATGGTGGGAGCGACGATGATAGAAAGTGAAAATGCCGGGGCGATGACCGTCCGGTCTGTGACGGAGCTGCTCAATGCGGCCTGGACCCTGCATCCGGCTTTTGCTGAGGCTGAGATTGTTGAAATGGGAACAGGTGTTCGTCCTTCTTTCCCTGACAATGTGCCCCAGGTTGTGCAAGAAGGGCATAAGGTTTTTGTTAACGGCATGTACCGGCATGGCTTTTTGCTTTCTCCGGCAAAAGCGGGTGAGGCCGCAGATCTGATTTTTGGCAATGCAGGCGGATGACTGCGAACTGAGTGAGATACGCTCGCAGGGAGAATGACCATGAAAATTATGGTTAATGATGAAGCGCATGATGTGCGGGCCACCACACTTGCGGCCCTGGTTGAAGAGCTGGGGTATGGCGGGGCACGTATTGCGACAGCACTGAACGGAGGGTTTATACCGCTGGCCCGCCGTGGTGAGACAGCTTTGCATGAGGGGGCGCGCATTGAAATTGTCGCCCCGATGCAGGGAGGATAGTAAATGTCAGCGGAATTTTATGGGGTTTCTTTACGCTCACCACTGATGATGGGCACGGCGCAGTATCCGTCTCCTGAGATCCTGCGTGAGGCAGTGCAGGCAGCTTTGCCTGGTCTTGTGACTGTTTCACTGCGACGCGAGTCAGCGGGAGAGCAGGCTGGTCAGTCCTTCTGGTCGCTCATTCGTGATCTTAATGTGTCTGTGCTGCCTAACACGGCCGGGTGTTATACCGTTAAGGAAGCGGTAACTACCGCGCATATGGCCCGCGAAGTTTTTAATACAGAGTGGATCAAGCTTGAAGTGATTGGCGAGCCTGACACACTTCAGCCTGATGTGTTCGGCCTGGTTGAAGCGGCCCGTATCCTGTCAGAAGATGGGTTTAAGGTTTTCCCCTACACGACAGAAGATCTGATCGTCGCTGAAAAGCTGATGGCTGCCGGCTGCGAAGTGTTGATGCCATGGGGGGCGCCTATCGGTTCGGGTAAGGGGTTAAATAACGTGTTTGGCCTGCGTGCCCTGCGTGCCCATTTCCCTGGTGTTCCTCTTGTCGTTGATGCGGGTATTGGTGTGCCTTCTCACGCATTGCGTGCGATGGAACTGGGCTATGATGCTGTGATGATTAACACTGCCATTGCCGGTGCCGGAGATCCGGTCACGATGGCCCGTGCTTTCAGCCTGGCGGTAGAGGCCGGCGTGCTGGCACGTGAGGCCGACCCGATGGAAGAACGTGATATGGCTGTTCCCTCAACCCCTGTTATCGGAAAGGCCATGCTGTCGTGAGCGGACTTCCTCAAAAAATATATCCTGTTGTTGACACCGCCCGCTGGGTTGATCGTCTGGGCGGAGCAGGTGCCCGTTTCATTCAGCTGCGCGTAAAAGAGCTGGAGGGCGCTGCGCTGCGTGAGGAGATTCGTCAGGCGCATATTTTTGCCCGGACTCATGGTGTTTGCCTGGTGTTGAATGATTACTGGCAGATCGCACTCGAAGAGGGGATAGACTATATACACCTTGGGCAGGAGGATCTGGATACAGCCGACCTCGCGGCTGTACGTAAGGCGGGTATTCGTTTTGGACTGAGTACACACAGCCACGAAGAGCTTGACCGGGCCCTGTCATTTAAACCTGATTATGTGGCTCTTGGCCCGATCTGGCCAACACGCCTGAAGAAAATGGCTTTTGGTCCTCAGGGTGTTGCAAAGCTGACTGAGTGGAAGAAGCTGATCGGTGACCTGCCACTTGTTGCTATTGGCGGGGTGGCGTTTGAGGGGCTTAAGCCTTGTCTTGATGCCGGTGCTGACAGTGTTGCTGCGGTGTCGGCATTTACACAGCATGCTGACCCGGAGGGGCAGATTAAACGCTGGCTGACTGAAGCCGGCGCTTAATCTGCAGCTGCGTTTCTGAACTTTTCTGGCACGGCTGTCGCATTTTTGAGGGCGTTGAGAAAGTCGCGGGAAACGCCATTTTGTTTTAGCATATTGAGCGTTACATTAACCGAGGCCGTGCCGCATTCGCGCATCTCATGAGCAGGAAGATTATCCTGGAGCACTAAAGTAAGGCTATGTTCTTTCGCGTTCAGCCATAGTAAAAAGGAAAACGGAGCTATTTTTTTTTGACTGTTTATCCCAGTAATTAGTTCTTATATTAAGGCAGTCGCAACATTCGTTTTCTGTATCATCCATCTGCTTGATATACTGTGTTTTAAAGAGTGCCAGTATTTTGAGAGTGCTCTGTGTCGATCTGATAGACCTGTCTGTTGTTTTATAATTTTGAGGTTTGTTGCCAATTAGGTTTTTGGGCAGGACTGCGAACCAGTCCACGCGTTCTCCGGTTTTTAAGTCATAAACGAGAGAATACTGATTATACTCAAACTCAGGTGCCCACTCGCAGGTTGAGTTTTCAAAAACGACATAACTGAGATAACGAGGGCCAGCCATGGTGACTGATATATTACGAAACCAGTTATCAGCATCTGTTCCAGATTCTTCGCGGCAGCTAAGAAGGCTCTCTTTGAATGTTTTGTCGTTGAGAATGATATCTTTTCGTATTTTATCCAGAACTGCATTATTTTCAGCCGGTAGAGGGAAGTTGTTGATATTTTTCGCAAAATCGGGCTGAGCTTTAAGTTTCAGAGAGGGCATTGTGGCTGCCTGCGTGTTACAACAACACGCCGCAGCCATTGATATATTGGATGCAAAATACTCTGGCCTGTTTGCAAAGCATGTTTTTCATGATGTTGTCCTGACAATGCCCTGGTTTACCCTCCGGAAAAGAGGCGTGCGGCATCTGCTTTATTGAATAACGTCAACAGAATATTAAGCGGAAGGGAGAGTGACGCCTGATGCTCAGAGGCGCAGCGTTTAAATAAATAACCGGCTTCTTTATGTGCCAGGTCAAGCAGTTCATCGAACAGATCTTCCTGAGCTATGCGGTATTCAGGCAGGCCTGACTGGCGGTGTCCTGTGGCTTCCCCTCCGCCACGCAGGCGAAAATCTTCGTTGGCAATGATAAACCCATCTTCTGTGTCACGCAGACAGTTCAGGCGCCGGCGTGCCGTCAGGCCGAGCTTATCATCGTGCAGCATGAGGCAGTAAGAGGCTTCGCTGCCACGCCCAACGCGCCCGCGCAGCTGGTGTAGCTGAGCAAGCCCAAAGCGTTCAGCATGTTCAATAACCATAATTGTTGCCGCCGGTATATCGACGCCCACCTCAATGACTGTCGTAGCAACCAGCAAACGGGTATTGCCCCGGGCAAATTCATCCAGCTCTTTTTCGCGCACCGCAGTGTCCTGCTGCCCATGGGCCAGGCCGGTTTGCGGGCCAAAACGTGCGCTCAGCTCTGCGTGGCGTGCCTCGGCTGCGGCGATATCGAGGGCTTCACTCTCGCTTACGAGCGGGCAAACCCAGAAAATCTGTGCCTTTTTTGCCAGTGCACGTTCAAGAGCATCAAGGATATCAGGCATTGTGCTGATGCTGTGCAGAGATGTCCGTACAGGTTTACGGCCTGCCGGTTTGCCTTCAAGCCGGCTTGTCTGCATATCACCAAAGCGTGTCAGCAGAAGTGTGCGGGGAATGGGTGTGGCGGTCATGACCAGCATGTCAGCCTCATGACCTTTTTCAACCAGGGCAAGGCGTTGCTCAACACCAAAGCGATGTTGTTCATCAACAACAGCCAGAGCCAGGTCAGAAAAAGATACACCCTCCTGCATTAGTGCATGCGTGCCAACTGCCAGAGGAGCCGATCCGTCAGCAATGCTTTGCAGCACTGTTTTGCGGGCTTTGCCTTTGACTGAACCAGAAAGATAGGCAACCGGAACGGATGTCAGCCTGCTAAAAGTTTTCGCATGCTGCCGTGCCAGAATTTCAGTAGGGGCCATCAGGGCTGCCTGCGCCCCGGCCTCGACAGCTCTGAGCATGGCCAGCAGGGCAACCAGTGTCTTACCCGCGCCGACATCGCCCTGGAGCAGGCGATTCATGCGGTACGGAGCCGCCATATCATGCTCTATTTCGCTGAGTACTTTGCTTTGCCCCGGGGTTAGTGCATGACCAAAAGTTTCCAGGGCTTGTTTTTGTAAAATCCCGGTTCCTTTAATGATACGACCAGGCCTGTGCTGAGAGGCGCGTTGTGCGATACGTGTTGCCAGCTGGTCAGCCAGCAGTTCGTCACAGGCCAGGCGTGCGCGGGCAAGCGCATATTGCTTGCGCCATGTTTCACCGCTTTCACTGCCAGGAATGTTGTCAGGAAAATGGACCTGATTCAGCGCGGTGATGAAATCAGGCCAGTGGTGTGATGAAATCAGACTGGTTTCATGCCATTCAGGCAGGCCTTCAGGTAGCAGTGAGAGCGCATGTACCATGGCCTGTCTGACCTGCCCGCTGAACAGGCCTGCTGTAAGTGGCCAGACAGGGTCAAGACGTGGAATGCGCCCGGCAGAACGGGCCGGCAAAACGTAGTCCGGAGCTGAAATGCAGAGCTTATCATGAAAGAATTCAGCTTTACCTGAGACGACAATATCCTCCCCCTCAGCAATCTGTTTCGCCTGCCAGGGAGAGAAGAAGGCGATCTCAAGCACGCCGGTCCCGTCATACAGGGTAACACGCCATGGCTGGCGGGTGCGCGGAGTCGGTGCGCGTATGGTTTTGACAGTGCCTGTTACTGTGACAATGTTGTCTGGTTTTATTTCTGCCAGCGGCGGGGCAAGGCGGCGGTCTGTAATGCTGTCGGGCAGGCAGAACAAAAGGTCGATGACCCGCGAACCTCTGGCGATACGTCTTATAAGCTTGCCGCGTGCAGCACTGACGCCAGACAGGCTTTCAGGCGGAGCCAGTAAGGGGGCAAGTCTTGTCGTGCTGACAGATGCGTGAGAAGACTCAGTTATGACAGGGACAGGACTGGACACCGGAGAAACTCAGGCCTTTGCTGGGCAGCTGACAGATGGAACTGCCAACGCTATAGGACATCAGCATTATGAACCACAATGATAGTAACATCATGACAGAAAATGATCCACTCGTTGCACGTCGTCGCAGGCTGATCTTTCGTGCTAACCACAGAGGTACTTTTGAAACCGATATTATAATCGGTGATTTTGTAAGAGACACTGTGGCTACCATGACAGAAGCAGAACTGACCGATATGGAGGCTGTGATGCAGATGCCAGACCCTGAACTGACAGACTGGCTGTTTGGACGATTGCCTTTGCCCGCAGAGAATGTGAACCCTATGTTGCGCCGCATGGTTGAGAGCTGCCGTGCCAAAAATAACGGATAAATAGTAATGACTGCACAGGCAGGCTCAGAGCGTCAGGTTGTTTCTGTATGGGGTGTGACAGAAGGCTATGATGCCTTTTTGCTGGCCCGCAGAGCGAGAGAGCATAAAAACGTCGTTTTACATGTTGCCCGTGATGATGCCGCCGTTGCCCGGCTTGCTGATTTGCTGGCTTATGTGGCTGATGATGTTGAGGTTCTGCGTTTTCCGGCATGGGACTGCCTGCCCTATGACCGGGTGTCACCTAACCCGGCGCTGGTTGCCGAGCGGGTAGCAACACTTACGCGCCTGCTTGAGCCAGCCGGAGGGAAACCCCGGCTGGTGCTGACAACAACAGCGGCCCTTGTGCAGAGAGTATCACCCCGCAGTACGTTCGAGGGGCAGTCTCTTGCCATAAAGCAGGGTGAGAGCCTCGATCAGGAATTTTTGTGTGAGCTGCTGGTTGCTAATGGCTATACCCGCACTGACACCGTGATGGAGCCGGGTGAATTTGCCACCCGTGGTGGTATTTTTGATCTGTACCCCGCAGGTGCATCAGAGCCGGTCAGGCTTGATTTGTTCGGTGATGAAGTTGAAAATATCCGAACATTCGACCCGGGCAGTCAGCGCTCAACCGGCCACCTGACAGAGCTTACGCTGCGGCCTGTTTCTGAGCTTTCTCTCGATTCCGACAGTATTTCACGTTTTCGTACAGGCTGGCGCGATGTGTTCAGTCCTGCTGCAGCATCTGATTCTCTTTATGAGTATGTTTCTGAAGGCAGACGCTATCCGGGCCTCGAGCACTGGCTGCCACTTTTCCATACAAATCTTGAAACCCTGTTTGATTATCTGCCGGGGGCTTCAGTCTCTCTCGATTATCAGGTGGGTGAAATACTTCATGCACGCCTTGAGATGATCGAAGATCATTATCAGGCGCGCCGTCAGCCTGTGCGCGAAGGAGAAACACCTTACAGGGCTTTGCCGCCACATCTGCTTTATCTTGATCAGAAGGGGTGGGATGCTGCTCTCGCCCGTTTCCCCTGTGTGACATTAAGCCCGTTTGCTATGCCTGATGGTGCCAGTGGCCTCGATGTCGGTGGCCGCCCTGGTAAAATGTTCTCTAAAATCGTTGCAGGTGCTGAGCGCGAGCAGGTTTTTGGCCTTCTGGGTGAACAGGTGCGCGAGTGGGGTGAGGTGAAACGCCGGGCTTATGTCACAGCCTGGACGCGTGGTTCACGCGAACGTATTGCGACTTTGCTGCGCGAGCATGGTGTGACCAGCCAGAGTTATGACAGCTGGGCTGAGGCAAAAAAAGCAAAACCTGGTGTGGTGGCATTGCTTACTCTGGGGCTGGAACGCGGCTTCGTTGCTGACAATATGGCCTTTGTTTCAGAGCAGGACCTGCTGGGTGAGCGTATTGGCCGTCCGCCGCGCCGCCGCCGCCGTGCTGATGAACTGATTGCTGAGGCAGGCGAAATTACTGCCGGTGATCTCGTTGTGCACCAGGATTATGGTATCGGCCGTTATGATGGTCTTGAGACTGTAAGTGTTGGTGTTGCGCCACATGACTGCCTGCGTTTGCTTTATGACGGAAATGAAAAGCTTTATCTGCCGGTTGAGAATATTGAGCTGCTGAGCCGCTTTGGTTCTGACCAGGCCAGTGTACCGCTGGATAAGCTGGGAGGAGTAGCCTGGCAGGGTCGTAAGGCGCGTATGAAGCAGCGCATTCGCGATATGGCTTCTGACCTGATTCGTACAGCTGCGGCCCGTGCAATGAAAGAGGCACCGGCTCTCGCACCGGCCGAAGGGCTGTGGGATGAGTTTTGTGCACGTTTTCCTTTTGTTGAAACAGATGATCAGGCCAGGGCGATTGCCGATGTTCTGGAGGATATGAACTCTGGTCGTCCGATGGATCGCCTGGTGTGTGGAGATGTTGGGTTCGGCAAGACCGAGGTTGCATTACGCGCCGCCTTTGTGGCTGCGATGTCGGGCGGGCAGGTGGCTGTTGTTGTGCCGACAACCCTGCTGGCCCGCCAGCATTATAAAACCTTTGTCTCACGTTTTGAGGGCTTCCCTGTTAAGGTCGCACAGCTTTCGCGTATGGTGACAGGTAAAGAGGCAACACAGGTTCGTAAGGGTATTACCGACGGCTCAGTGAATATTGTCATTGGTACTCACGCGCTGCTGGCAAAAACTGTACAGTTTGCTTCTCTCGACCTGCTGATTATTGACGAAGAGCAGCATTTCGGTGTTTCGCACAAAGAGAAACTGAAGGCCCTGCGCGAGGATGTCCATGTGCTGACACTCTCAGCCACACCGCTGCCGCGCACATTGCAGCTGTCCCTCTCCGGTGTGCGGGAGATGAGTCTGATCGCCACCCCACCGACTGACAGGCTGGCCGTACGCACTTTTATCATGCCGTTTGACAGTGTGGTGATCCGTGAAGCAATTCAGCGGGAGCGTTTCCGGGGCGGGCAGATTTTCTGTGTTGCACCGCGCATAGAAGACCTTGACCATCTGGCAAAGCGCCTGGCAGAAATTGTGCCTGATGCTCGTATGGTTCAGGCTCATGGCCGTCTTAGCCCGACGGAGCTTGAGCAGGTCATGACAGAGTTTTCTGATGGCCGGTATGATATTCTTCTTTCAACTAATATTGTTGAAAGCGGGCTGGATATGCCTGCGGTGAATACGCTCATTATTCATCGTGCTGATATGTTCGGTCTGGGGCAGCTCTATCAGCTGCGCGGGCGTGTGGGGCGTGGTAAGCAGCGTGGTTATGCATATCTGACATGGCCACAAACGCACGTACTTTCAGCTTCTGCACAGAAGCGTCTCGAAATTATGCAAACGCTTGATACGCTGGGTGCAGGCTTTACCCTTGCATCGCACGATCTTGATTTGCGTGGTGCCGGCAATCTGCTGGGTGACCAGCAGTCAGGTCATGTGCGCGAGGTCGGGATAGAACTTTATCAGCAGATGCTTGAGGATGCCGTGGCTGAGCTGCGTGCCGATAAAGAACGCAAGCGCGCTGAGGACAGAGACTGGACCCCTAACATTATCGTCGGTCTGCCTGTTCTTATTCCTGTTGAGTATGTGCCTGACCTGCCTGTCAGGCTGGGACTATACCGGCGGATCAGCGGTCTTGCCAGTGATGCAGAACTTGAGGCGATGGAGGCTGAGCTGGTTGACAGGTTTGGTCCTGTCCCAGCTGAAGTGAAGAACCTGCTTGATATTGTTGATCTTAAACGCCTGTGCCGTAGTGCCGGTGTTGAGCGTGTTGAGGCCGGGCCAAAAGGTATGGTGCTTCAGTTCCGCAAAAATCAGTTCTGTGACCCGCAGGGGCTGGCAGGATGGATGAACCGCTGGAAGGATGGCACAGTCAGGCTGCGTGCTGATCATAAACTTGCGGTGGTGCGCGAGCTGACAAATGTACAGCGTATTGATCTGGCGCGGAGGGTTCTGCGTGATTTTGCACGCCTGGCAGAGAAAAATGCTTAGAGGGTATTATTAGGTTGATTTTGTTAAATTTTTAATGATAAAAATTATCAGAAGAAATCAATACTCTGATATCTGTCGTGATCTGGTACAGGCGAGCTGTCTGTCAAATATCGCCTGCCTAAAGAACAGGCGGAGGGCTCTGCCTGTTCGTTGGTACAAAACAGGAATACATTATGAAGTATGTATTAAAAGGTGGTGTAGCAGCCTTTGTTCTGGGGGCACTGGTCGTTTTGCCAGGCTGTCAGTCTGCAAAGCAGGCAGTTGCTGCTAAAGAAGATCACCTTGCGGCGGCAGGTTTTCTTGATAAGCCCGCTACGACAGCAGCACAAAAAGCGATGCTGGCCCGTCTTCCGGCGCATCATTTTGTCAGTCGTGTTAAAGGTAAAGACGTTTACTATGTCTATGCTGACCCGGTCGTGTGCGACTGCCTGTATGTTGGCAATCAGGCTGCCTATGATCGCTACCAGCAATATGCTCAGACAAAAGCATTGCTGAACGAGCAGGCAACAACAGCACAGACATATGAAGATGCGCAGTGGAACTGGAACGAATGGGGCGCATGGGATTCTCCATGGGGACCAGGTTTCGTTGGCTATGGCCCCGGCTGGTAAGCCCTGATATAGTCGCAGGTGTTAAAAAAGGGGAGATTTTCTCCCCTTTTTTTATTTGATGGGTAGGGGAATACCGTTAACGGTCAGTATACCGCCCGACCAGGTTGCGTTCCATGAGTTGCCACCATCAGATTCGCGATGACTGACAAAGCGGGCCATAACGAGTGCAGCAGCAAGCTTAAGCTGGCCAATAGCGCGCACTTTCTGAATGAGGCTCTCAATATTTTGTATTTCCAGATGGCCTTCTGCCGAGGTTGCATCGACATTACCCGTTAATACGGCTGAGCCATGGCCACCCAGGGTGATGTCGCTATTTTGTGCACTTAAATCCGATATTGTAACGTGAACAGCCGGAGCTTCTTTTGTTTTGCCACCGATAGCAGCCATCAGTCCTGGCAGCTCGGAAGAAGGCAGAGAGAAGGCCGCATGTGCTGATTCGGGGAGGAGATCCTGGTTGGCAATGTTTTTATAGGCCAGCCCCTGCATAGCCAGTGAAGCAGCTGCGTTACCTTCGCCGGTTTTACCCGACAGTGACAGTGCTGCTGAGCTCAGGCTGATACCAGTTTTCTGGTGGCTGATAGAAGCGTTGTTCCATGTCAGGTTATAAGACTGACCAGCCTCAAGGCCGGTTGCAATGGCCTGTCCCTGTTTTTTCAGCCATGCTGAACAGGCGGCATTATGGTGCCCGACCATAGCTGAAACCAGCAGCAATGATGCCGCATCTGCCTGATCCTGCAGGTCAGTCGCAGAGGCCGCGGCTGAAATCGTGTAACTCATCTCTCCTATAGAGAGAGAGGTTTTGTGATCCGGCGTGGAGATTGTGGAAGAGGTATATGTAATATTTTTATCAGTAACCTGCTTGCCGCCGTGATTGACAATAGCGCACGCAGCCGGTGGGGCTGCAAACGTACGCGGTGAGAAAGCCACGCTCACAAACGTGAGAGAGGCAAGGGGGAGGATGTGGCGTGTTTTCATTTGGTGTAAGGGTGGCTCAAGCAGACGCCTGGTGCAACGAGTTTCTGGAGGCGGAAATTTTTTGTATTATGCGTTTTTTGCATAGCCCATGTTCTGAGCTCTGGATGTGAAAGTATGAAGTCACATGTTTGGTGTTGATCCGTTTTTGCTTAGCCTCATAGGCACCGTTCTCCTTGCAACATTTGTGCCGTGTCATGGCGCGGGTGTTGAAGTTTTTCACTGGCTGGCGATTATTGTCATCGGCATTATGTTTTTCCTGCAGGGAGCCAGGCTTTCCCGCAGCGCTGTTGTCGACGGGCTGACAGCATGGCGCCTGCATATTTTAATTTTATGCTGCACCTTTATTTTGTTTCCGTTGCTTGGCCTTGGTTTTCATGCGGCTTTTCCAGGGCTGTTGCAGAATGATGTCTGGCTTGGTGTATTATTTTTATGCTGCCTGCCCTCAACAGTACAGTCCTCCATTGCATTTACCTCTATCGCGGGGGGTAATACGTCCGCTGCAGTCTGTGCAGCTACGGCTTCTAATATCTTTGGTATTTTTATAACACCTGTTCTGGTCGGGCTTATTCTGGCTCGGCATGGAGCGCAGGATAGTAACGGGCTTGATATCGTCTTTCAGCTTTTATTGCCTTTTATTGCGGGGCAGCTGCTTCAGCCATGGATTGGTAACTGGGCGCGCCGGCATAAAAAGCTGTTGTCTCTGACTGATCGCAGTTCAATTCTGGTTGTTGTTTATGCCGCCTTTAGTGATGCCGTGATGCAGGGGCTATGGCATAAGCTGCCGCTGAGTGAGCTGGGCATGATTGCAGTCGTTGACTTTATTTTGCTGGCTATTGTGCTGATTGTTACGGCACTGACCTGCCGTCTGGCCGGGCTGCCGTTCCGTGATGAGGTCGCGGTTATATTCTGCGGTTCAAAGAAAACTCTCGCATCAGGCGTACCCATGGCTAACGTGCTGTTTCCGGCAGCAAGTGTTGGTATTATCGTGCTGCCGCTGATGATTTTTCATCAGATACAGCTTTTTATCTGCGCTATTCTGGCACGTCGCTTCGCTGAGGTGACAAAAAGAAGAGCCGCCGCAGGTGCTGCCCTGTCAGAAGAATAGCCGGTTAATAAACCGGCTATTTGCCTTATCTGCTTTTGCGGTTTTTGCCGCTTTTGTAAGTGTCATCAAACAATGCTGAGAGAGACTGGAGCATTGTGCCCCCCAGCTCTTCGGCATCAGTAATGGTCACAGCCCTCCCGTAATAGCGGCCGACATCATGCCCGATCCCGATGGCTGATAATTCGACCGGGGTGCGATTCTCGATCATATGGATGACCTCTCTGAGGTGATCCTCCAGGTATGAAGGCGGGTTTGCCGACAAGGTACTGTCATCGACCGGAGCACCATCTGAAATGACCATAAGAATTTTACGCGCTTCAGGGCGCGCGCGCAGGCGGCGATAGGCCCAGAGCAGGGCCTCACCATCAATATTTTCTTTTAACAGACCTTCGCGCAGCATCAGCCCCATATTCGCACGGGCTCTGCGCCAGGGCATATCTGCCGCTTTATAAATAATATGACGCAGATCATTCAGCCGGCCAGGCTGTTCTGGCTTGCCGTTCTGAATCCATTTCTCACGGCTTTGTCCACCTTTCCAGGCACGGGTTGTAAAGCCGAGAATTTCGACCTTAACACCGCATCGTTCGAGTGTTCTGGCCAGAATATCACCGCATGACGCAGCAACTGAAATGGGGCGTCCACGCATTGACCCCGAGTTGTCGATAAGCAGGGTGACGGCTGTGTCACGAAATTCGGTATCTTTCTCCTGCTTATAAGACAGCGACAGCATTGGGTTAACAATAATGCGTGACAGGCGCCCGGCATCCAGCAGACCTTCTTCCATGTCAAACTGCCACGAGCGGGTTTGCTGAGCCATAAGCTTACGTTGCAGTTTATTAGCCAGCCGCGACACAACGCCCTGCAGGGTTGTGAGCTGCTGGTCCAGCTGACGACGCAGGCGGGTGAGCTCCTGTGGGTCACACAGCGATTCAGCCGGAACTTCCTCGTCAAACTGTGTGGTATAGGCTTTGTAAGGAGGCGGAGTATCGTCTGAGGGTGAATCTTCGTGGTGACCGTGTCCGGCTGATTCCCCTGCGCTTTTTACGCTTTCTTCATGCTCCTGCGGCATGTCAGGCGAGCTCTCACCTGTTTCAGCCGAGGGTTGCTCCTCCAGTGCCTCAGGGGTGGTTTCAGTCTCGTCTGATTCTGTTTCGGGCGTTTCACTTTCTTCAGGTGGGGCGGCTTCGTCAGCGGGCAGATTATCGTCCTGTTCATCAGAGGGGGTGTCGTCTTCCTCCTCCTCTTCTGCCAGGGCAAAGGCTCCCATAAGCTGGCGGGCAGCCTGCGCATAGCTCTCCTGATTATCCTGTGTTTCTTTCAGGTGCGTCAGAGCTGTCAGTGCTTTGGCTGGCATAGCCTGACGCCACTGTTCGAGAATATTTTTTGCCGCGGCAGGTGGTGCTTCACCTGTCATGACTTCACGTGCAAGCAGGGAGAGAGCAACGGCTGGTGAGAGCTGCGCCGGGCTGGTGATTTTACCCAGGCCACTTTCTTCACACTCCGCTTCAAGGCGGTGGCGCAGGTTTGCGGCCACTCCTTTCAGGTGTCGTGCCCCGACAGACTCGATTCGGGCCTGCTCAAGTGCGTCATAAACCTCGCGTGCAGTGCTGTCTTCAGGCAGCCTGGCGCGGTGCAGCCTGGCATTATGGTGCTTCAGGCGCAGTGCCTGGGCATCAGCAGCACCACGAATACGTAAAATCTCCTCCTCTTTCAGGCGGCGGGAGGGCGAGGGTAGTCGGGCCGTCGCACCTTCATGGCTGAGAGGTGCAAGAGGTGCGTTGCCGGTCAGAAAAGAAACTTCAGTTTCTCTTGTGCCGCCAAGTGCACGAAAGGCTGCTGTTGTCGCCTGTCTGAAAGCCTCGACCTGCTTATCCTGATGAGAGGCAGACGTCTGGTTATGCCCCGGAGAGGGCGGCTGCGGGCCTGTCCTGCTGTCAGTCATAATATGACGATCCTTCTTTCAGAAAACGCAGGCATCCTTATTTTGCAAACGGACTGGTGTTAAAGCAGCGCTGATAATATTCAGCAACGATATTGCGTTCAGCTTCATCACATTTATTGAGGAATGTGACGCGGAAGGCAAAAGCAATATCTTTAAAAATACGTTCGTTTTCAGCCCATGTAATGACTGCACGCGGTGACATGACAGTAGAGAGGTCGCCTGCCATAAAACCAGCGCGGATCAGGTTTGCCAGTGCAACCATGCTTTCTATCGTGTTGCGGGCCTCTTTGTTCTGCGGGTCGGTTTTCATGCGGGAAAGAATGATCCCGACTTCCTGTGCATGGGGCAGGTAGTTGAGTGAGGTAACAATGTTCCAGCGATCCATCTGCCCCTGATTGATCTGCTGCGTGCCGTGATACAGGCCGGTTGTGTCGCCCAGGCCAATAGTGTTGGTCGTGGCAAAGATGCGGAACCATGGGTGTGGCTTCAGCACCCGATTCTGATCAAGTAATGTCAGGTGACCTTCTATTTCGAGTACGCGCTGAATAACGAACATCACATCAGGGCGGCCGGCATCATATTCATCAAACACCAGAGCGCAGGGGTGGCGCAGGCACCAGGGCAGCAGGCCTTCCTGAAACTCAGTGATCTGCTGACCGTCTCTGACCACGATGGCATCTTTGCCAATCAGGTCAATACGCGAGACGTGGCTGTCGAGGTTGATACGGATACAGGGCCAGTTCAGACGGGCGGCAACCTGCTCAATATGGGATGATTTACCAGTACCATGAAAACCCTGCACCATAACGCGACGGTTGCAGGCAAAACCTGCCAGAATGGCGAGGGTGGTATCGTGGTCGAACAGATAAGCCGGGTCGATATCGGGTACATGTTCGGTGCGAACAGAATAGGCCGGCACTTTAAAGTCTGCATCAATACCAAAGACGTCACGCGCGGACACTTCGAGGTCAGGGGCAGAAAGAACGGAAATAGGAGGAAGTGAATCCGCTGAATCAGAAATGAAAGAATCGGTCATTCTTTATCCATCTTGTGCGTGTGGTGTTGGAAAAAACGATGCAGCCTCTGCCTGTGCTGATCTTTAAGAACGCATGAGGGGAGCATGCCACGGCTTGTGTATTTTTTCGAGCCCCTCAGACATCAAGGTGCGCCTTAACTATTGTATAGGAAATATTAATATCTTTCAGGCGTTCCTCAGCCTGGCGGTCTCCGTTATTGCGGTCAGGGTGGTATTTGCGGGCCAGGTCACGATAACGCGCTTTCGCATCGGTCAGGGTCAGAGGCCAGTTCAGCCCCAGTATTGCCAGATGTTCGCGCAGTTCTGCCGGTGCGCGTGGCGTGGCGTTTCTGCGGTATTGCTCAGCCCGGGCCTGACGGCTGCGGTTGAGGATGTTGAGCGGGTCAAGCACATCCTCTTCATTAAATCGTGTATGTTTTGGGCGTGCCGCGCTTTGCCCGAAGGCCCATGACGGGCGCTCCCACGATACATCAGCGCGCAGGTGGGCTTCAATCTGCCCCGGGCTCATCCCCTTATAATAGTCCCAGCGTGAATTATATTCACGGACATGCGGGAGGCAAAACCAGAAATACTGGTTGAGCGTATCGCGCGAGCGAGGAGCCCGATATCCTGCCTGTTCTGTACAGTCAGGCATATCGCAGCATCGTTGTGGTGCATCCGGATCAGGGTCGAATGCTTTATGTCGGGTATTCCTTTGCTTCATCATCTGCGGTTATGTGCGTTATGAAGGCTTCAGTGCAAGGGGAAAGATATGAGTGGTTCTGGTCGTAAAGCTTCAGGGCAGGAGGCGTCAGGCCCCCGTTCTGTACGTGTTCGTGAAAAGCTGAGTGAATTTTTTGGTGCGCAGAAATTAGAAATTTTTGATGAAAGCAGTCGTCATGCACATCATGCGCCGATGGCGCGTGGACCAGGAGAGAATGCAACAGAGACACATTTTCGTCTGCTGATGGTCAGTCCGGCCTTTGAAGGGGTCAGCCGTGTTAACCGTTTCAGGAAGGTGCATGAAATTCTTCAGCCTGAATTTGATAGTGGTTTGCACGCCCTCGCGATGGTGCTGCGTACACCTGAGGAGGATGCAGCATGTCCGACGTGATATCTGCGGAGAGAGTGTCTCGTCGTCAGGTTCTGGTATGGAGCGGGATGCTCAGTCTGGCTGGTTGTGCGGGCACAAAAAAGCCGTCTGATGCTGGCAGGCAGGTGCAGATTAACCGCGTCGAGCAGTATTTACGCACTGTGCACCTTAATGCCGTGCCGTTTACGCAGCTATGGCCTGATGGTGCAACAGGCATGGGGCAACTGACCTACAGCCCTGGCTATCTGTATCTGTTTTATCAGGATCCCCCGGGCACAGAGCTGAAAGCCAGAGGGCTGCATGCTGTGTATAAAGATGGGCAGAATGGCTCTGAAACCAGTATGGGGCTTGCGCATAATCCGCTTGGATTACTGATGGGCAACCCCATTGTGCTTTCAGGTGCTGTGATGGTGACTGACGTCAGGCAGCAGCCTGGTGTTTTGCAGATCTCGCTTGCAAGAGCAGCTAATCCTTCCCAGGGGCTGGTGACACTGACATTTGCCGATTCAAACAATACACTTAGCCTGTCTGATATTCATGTGACGGATGAGCGCAGGCGTACGCTTGAGGTTCATCTTCTTCAACAGGGGTAAAGGCAGAGGGCAGGGATCCGAAAATCTTTGCCCAGTTTTTCATTAGTGCCTGGTCAAGCTGTGTCTTTGTATAAGAAAGTCCGAGCTTTTGCAGGCTGGTGACGCCATATTCACGAATACCGCACGGTACAATACCGTCAAAATCATTCAGATCAGGTGACAGGTTGATGGAAACGCCATGCCAGCTGACCCAGCGGGAGACCCTTACGCCAATAGCGGCAATTTTTTCCTCTTTGCCGGTTTTGGGGTCGGTAACCCATACGCCAACCCGTCCGTCACGACATTCGCCTTTTGCACCAAGGTCTGAAAGCGTGCTGATAACCCATTTTTCAAGGCCGTGAACATAAGCGCGTAAATCACGCGGAGGGATGGTACCGTGCTGCTTTTGCAGGTCCATCATCACGTAAGCGATTCTCTGGCCCGGGCCATGATAAGTCCATTGCCCGCCGCGCCCGGCATCATAAGTGGGGTAATTTTGCGGGTTAAACAGGTCCTCCTGCTTTGCTGATGTACCTGCTGTATAGAGGGGGGGGTGTTCAAGCAGCCATACGCGTTCTGCCGCACCTTCCTGCCTGATTTTCTGAGAGATTTCCTGCATGCGACTGAAGGCAAACGGGTAGGAAATAGTTTTTTTGCTTATTTCCCATAAAAAATGCTTTTTGGTCATTGCGGCCTGATACGTGTTGGGTTATACGCCTCTTCAGTAACACGGTGTCGGAGTTTCTGATACAGGTTAACATGTGCGGCCGTGGCGGAATGGTAGACGCGCAAGCTTGAGGTGCTTGTGGGGGAATACCCCGTGGAAGTTCGAGTCTTCTCGGCCGCACCATTTAACTGAAAATGTTACAAAAAAAGCGGGCTTCAGGCCTGTTTTTTTTTGCCTTTTTTATACGAAAAAATATCAGTTTTTTTAACTGTCATACGATCCTGCCTTTTAATTTCCTCATTATATGTTTATCAAATTACTTCCTGTGTTCGTTTCTGTGTCGAACTGCGGGAGCATGTTGCTCTGCCCCTGTTCGTTGTGACAGTGCTGCTAAAAGCTTTGATGCGTGTGACGTGCCGGATTTAAACTTTAAATTCTTTAAGGTGTTGTATTCGTGTCCAGACCTAAGCCTTTACGTAAAGCAGTCCTGCCGGTAGCAGGGTTGGGTACGCGCTTTTTGCCGGCGACCAAAGCCATGCCAAAAGAAATGCTGACGGTTGTTGACCGTCCGCTCATTCAGTATGCCATTGATGAAGCACGCGCTGCCGGGATTGAAGAGTTTTGCCTTATCACAGGTCGTGGCAAAGATTCGCTGATTGACTATTTTGATATTGCTTATGAGCTTGAGTCTACACTGCGTGAGCGTAACAAGACTGATGCACTTAAAGCCCTTGAGCCCAGCTCGATCGAGGCAGGATCCCTCGTTGCCGTGCGTCAGCAGGAGCCGCTTGGGCTGGGTCATGCTATCTGGTGTGCCCGCAGCTTTATCGGTGATGACCCGTTTGCTATTTTGCTGCCAGATGACATTGTTAAATCCGGCGTTCCCTGCATGAAACAGCTGGCTGATGCCTATTATCAGACAGGTGGCAGTGTTGTTGCCGTGACAGAAGTGCCGCGCGCGCATACCAATCGTTATGGTATTCTCAAAACCGGTAAAGACGACGGCCGTCTGGTTGAAGTGCAGGGGCTTGTTGAAAAACCAAAGCCTGAAGACGCTCCTTCTAATCTGTCAGTCATCGGACGGTACATTCTGACGGCTGACGTGATGAAGCACCTGGCTAAGCTTGAAAAAGGTGCCGGTGGTGAAGTCCAGCTGACAGATGCTATGGCAAAAACCATTGGTGAAGCACCTTTCCATGGCCTGCGCTATGAAGGCGAGCGTTTTGACTGTGGTAATAAAATCGGCTTCCTTGAAGCGCAGATTGCGTTCTCGCTTGATCGCCCTGATCTTGCCGGCGAGGTTAAAGAGTTTCTTAAAAAATATAGCTGATATGCATATATTTCAGTCAGCGTGCTGAAACTGGCTGAACGACTGACATAACGCATTTATATAGTTGTGTTATGTCAGTCGTCGGCACATTAAATTTTTCGACAACGGTCAGCTTTTTTGTTACTTAAAGGACCTATGGTGTCCTCTTTGACCGACCGTGATGGTCGACATATCTCCTACCTGCGCGTTTCGGTGACAGATCGCTGTGATATGCGGTGTGTTTACTGCATGTCTGAGAACATGCGTTTTTTGCCTCGTGAAGATGTTTTGTCTTTCGAGGAGCTTCTGCGGTTATCGCGTGTTTTTATCCGCCAGGGTGTCAGGCGCTTGCGTATTACCGGGGGGGAGCCTCTGGTCAGGCGTGACATAGGAGAGTTTTTCACAGAGCTTGGGCAATGGCTGCATCATTCCGATCAGCAGGGTATGCTCGATGAACTGACCCTTACCACAAATGGCACTCTGCTGGCCGATTATGCTGAGCTTTTATATAAGGCGGGCGTCAGGCGGGTTAATGTTAGTCTTGATACTCTGGATGATGTGCGTTTCAGGCAAATCACGCGCCGGGGGCATCTGGCAACTACGCTGAATGGTATTCGTGCTGCGCGGGCAGCGGGTCTTGCCGTGCGCATTAATACCGTGGCGATGGCCGGCGTCAATGATGACGAATTTGACGCGCTGCTGTCATGGTGTGGCGAAATTGGTGCTGATCTCTGTCTTATTGAAACCATGCCTATGGGGGAAACAGGCGAGGATCGCACAGCTTCTTACCTGCCGCTCTCACGGGTGCAGGAGCAGTTGCGTACACGCTGGTCTCTTACCCCCCTGAGCGACAGAACAGGCGGGCCTGCACGGTATATGCGCGTTGAAAAAACCGGGCAGCGCATCGGGTTTATTACCCCGATGAGTCATAATTTCTGCAGTAGCTGTAACCGTGTACGACTTTCATGCACGGGGCGTCTCTATACCTGCCTTGGCCAGGAGGATGGTATAGACCTGCGTGAGATTATGCGCAGCGGCGGTGATGATGCCGCTATTCTGACGGGTATCGAAGAAGCGATTTCCCGTAAGCCCACAGGTCACACTTTTTTGCTTGATGAAAAAATGGGCAGAGTGTCGGGGCCGGCCCGGCATATGAGCGTAACCGGCGGTTAAAGACGGTAATTTTATTCTTTGTCCGGGTGGGCTGCGTTCAGCGCGCTTTCCAGAGAGTGGGTAAACTGTCCGGGTTGCAGCGGCTTGGGTTGTGTCGGGGCAGGGCTCCAGGCTGTCAGTACTGCCATATGCAGCGGCATGGCGAAGCGACCGTCTTCATCATAGGTTATTTCAGCGTCTGCCGCGGGGAACAGCATGCGTGGTGGTATTTTTTTACTACGAAATGCCAGAGCATTATTCTCTCCGGCATGGCGTAAATCCTGCAGCAGGCCAGTGAGCGATTTGTAGCGCAGGGGTATAATTTCAGTATCCACAACGGGCAAAGCAAAGCCGCAGCGTTGCAAAAGTGCTGCGCAGCTGTGCTGTGTTGGCAAAGGTGCAACGCGGGGCGAAAGGCCGTCGCACAGAGCCAGCTCCGCGTTTTCCAGTGCCTGTTTTAACGGGCGCAGCGTTGGCAGTATGGGAATACTGGCGAGTAACAGGCCATCAGGGCGCAATATGTGGCGTATTTGCGATAAGGTGCCGGGAAGGTCATTAATGCTGTGCAGCGACAGGCTGGCCGTTACCAGGTCAAAACTTTCAGACGCAAAGGGAAGCTGTTCCTCATCAGCGCAGAGGGTGTGCCAGCTTCGGGAGGATGTGGCTCTCGCTAGTTTAAGGCTGCTTTCGCACTGCACGACAGAGATACCTTTTGCGGCGAGATGTGGTGCAATAAATCCCTTGCCACCGATATCAAGGGCCGTATCAAACGTGCGCGTTATATCATTCAGCCTGTCGAGAAGAATATCAGCCGCAGCCTCAAAAACAGGGGCAACATGATGCAGAGTATCTGCTGCCCTGTCTTTATGCTGGCGTATTGCTTTGCGATCGAAAATAATAGGAGCTTGCATAGTCTCAGAGACACGCTTTCAGAACTGAGAGAGTAAAATGAGCAGACATGTAGTATGGAGCAAGCTGTCAGTATTGGCCAGAAAAGCAACGCTTGCTGGCATAGATGTTATTTTTCCGCCTGCGTGTCTTCTGTGTGGTGAGGAAATACAGCAGTCAGGTCTTCTGTGTGCAGGCTGTTTTGCGCATCTTGTGTCAGTTGGTCAGCCATTTTGTGTCAGATGCGCTTTGCCGCAATCTTCCGCAGAGTGTCTGAATGCAGAAGGGGAGTGCCTTGAATGTGTACAGCATCCTCCCCCCTGGCATGCTGCACGTTCAGCATTTGTATATGAAAAAACAGCACGGGACTTATTATTGCGTCTTAAATATGCGGATCGCCCTGAGTATGCCAGCTTTGCCGGGCGTTATATGTGGCAGGCAGGAGAAGACGTTTTGCGCCAGGGATCCCTGGTTATACCGGTTCCTGTCCATAAAAAACGCCTGATGGAAAGGCGTTATAATCAGGCTGCGTTGCTGGCGTGGGCTGTTGCCCGTTGTGCGAAGCTCAGATGTTTGCCTGACGGCCTTGAGAGGCGCCGTGTCACAGGGCGACTTGCGGGCTTTACGAAAGCGGAACGACAGCAGGAGATGGAAGGGGCTATCACTGTTCGTTCTGCTTATGTGTCAGATATGGCCGGGCGTGACGTTGTACTGGTGGATGATCTGCTCACGACCGGAGCAACGGCTTCGGCCTGTACGAAGGCATTGTTACAGGCCGGAGTGCGTTCGGTGTTTTTGCTGGTTGCTGCACGTGTGGTTTTGCAAAAAAATGCAGATTTCGGGTTATCCATTCTGGAAGACGAATGATTTTTTCACTACTTATGA
Source organism: Acetobacter sp. DmW_043 (assembly GCF_002153485.1). Taxonomy (NCBI): domain Bacteria; kingdom Pseudomonadati; phylum Pseudomonadota; class Alphaproteobacteria; order Acetobacterales; family Acetobacteraceae; genus Acetobacter; species Acetobacter sp. DmW_043. Next base: position 94,605 of record NZ_JOMN01000013.1, read on the forward strand.
AGCCACCTGTGATTTTTTTTTAAAAGGGGGCGTAATGCCAGTCGTAGAAATTTATACCCAGCCGGGGTGCCCTTACTGTGTGCGTGCGGTTGATCTGCTGCGAAGCAAGGGTGTGGAAATGAAAGAAATTAACGCTCCTCGTGGCACGGCTGAGCGTCAGGAGGCTATTGAGCGTTCAGGTGGAGCACAGACTGTACCGCAGATTTTTATCGGTGATCAGGCTCTGGGTGGCTGCACAGAGCTGATGGGCCTCGATCGTGCAGGCAAGCTCGATAATTTGCTGGGTATTAATTAGTTTATATTAATATGCTGAATGTGCTTTCATAAAACTGGTTGATCGTCAGGAGTGCAGCAGGATGCGGTGTTGAAGTGTCACTGTCTGTCCTGACGGCAGGTTATACTTCCGGAAGATGGAGTGAGGTCAGAGTGGTCAGAAAAAAAAGATGTTTTATTACGCTGATGGTAACCGCTCTGGCTTGTGTCGGTGCAGTTATGCCATTTGGTTCTGCTGCAGTGCAGGCAAAAAGTATTTCTCAGTCTGATAAAGCGGCTCTTCACGGATACTGGCTGAGCCAGGAACGGGATGGTGTGTTCAGGCTGGAGGAATGCGGCGATAAATTATGTGGTCGCCTTGTTGCACTGCAGTACGAAGGCACAAATGTGCCCCGTGACAAAAATGGCAAGTCAGAATGTAACCTGCTGATGCTGACAGATTTTAAACCGACTGACGGTAAGCGGTGGTCCGGGAAAATTCTTGATCCCGACAGCGGGGCTGTTTATCAGGCTCAGATATGGCTCTCCTCACATAATGTGCTCAAGCTGCGTGGCTATATAGGCTTGCCTCTTTTTGGTGAGACGCAGGTCTGGAGCCGTTATCAGACACCGGGGAAAATTGGGCCAGAATGTAAGATGCTGCCTTGATATCAAGGGTGAAGGTAACGCGTTAAATGAAAAATTCTCTTTCTCGCCGGCTGTTTGGGCTGGGAGGACTGGCTGGCGTAGCTGTGGCCGGGAGTCACAGTGCTTTTGCTGCGGATGATACAGCAAAAGCGCCGGAGCAGGATACTACGCCATCAAAGCAGAAAACATTCTGCTATCTCGGGGCATATACAAAGCATGGTCCGCCCGGCGGGAACGGGGCAGGTATTACAGTTTTCGAAATGAATTCTGAAACCGGTTCGCTGACGAATGTCATGACGTTTACCGATATAGACAGCCCGTCTTATATCGTGCTCTCTCCCGATAAACGTTTTTTATACGCCGTCAGTGAGGTCAGTGACTTTGACACAACGCATAGTGGCTCTGTCACAGCGTTTTCTGTCAATCATGAAACGGCAGCCCTGACCAAGCTGAATACGGTTGCGTCCGGCGGGGCAGACCCCGCTTATGTCAGTGTGCACCCTTCGGGGCGATATGTATTTATTGCCAATTATACCGGTGGAACCGTGAGTGTTATTCACGTTCTGGCGGATGGGTCACTGGGGCATACAACCGAGCTGATACATGATTCCGGCCCGAGAATGCCTGACAGGGCGGCTGATAACCCGACAGGTAATTTTGCGGTCAGTGATCACTCCTCCGCGCATCCGCATATGGTGCAGGCTGATCCGACAGGTAAGTTTGTTCTGGTCGCTGATGCTGGCCTTGATCGTATGTATGTCTGGACGATCGACCTCGATACGGGCCACCTTAAGCCGGCAGCTGTGCCTTTCACCAATATGACGCCGGGCTCTGCTCCACGCCATTTTTGTTTTAGCTCAGATGGCAGGCGGCTTTATATTCTGTGTGAACAGGATTCTAAAGTTGTTGTTGCTGATTTTGACCCTGATACCGGTAAAATTGCGCCGAGGCAGACAGTCAGTACAGTTACGGCTCACTTTAAAGGAAGTACTCTGGCTGCTGGTATTGTTTTATCGCCAGATGAGCGCTTCCTTTATGTTTCTAACCGGCTTGGTGATTCACTCGCAGTGTTTCAGATGGCAAAGGATGGCGGTTTAACGCTGGTTGATGAAATTTGGACACATGCAGATTATGGCCGTGCGCTGAGCTTTGATCCTTCTGGCAGCTATCTCTATGTAGCCAACCAGCGCAGCGATACGATCACTTCGTTCCGTGTTGATAAAACGACCGGGAAAATAAGCTTCACGTGGGACTTTACGCCAGCAGGCAGTCCCACATGTTTTGCTTTTCTCAGGCTGCCCGCAGCCTGACAGGCATATGCTCTCGCAGCTTTCAGAGTTTTCTGAAAGCTGCGATATAATTGATACTCAGGTTGCGGCTTTCTTTCCAGTCTCCCGTTATTGTGGGGCTCATGCCGGCAATAGCTTCAATTGTAAGGCCGGCAGCCCGTGCGTAACGACCCAGTTCTGCCGGGGTGACAAATTTTTTCCACGTGTGTGTGCCGGTGGGTAGCAGGCGGAGTAAATATTCAGCGCCGATTTTACCAACCGCAAGTGAGCTGAGAGTGCGGTTCATTGTCGAGACAATGAGCGTGCCACCTGGTTCAAGCAGCTGAGAGAGTGTGGCCATAAAAGCTGCCGGGTCAGTAACGTGCTCAATAATTTCGAACGCTATGACAGCGTCAAATTTTGCGCCCTCTTTTGCAAGCTCTTCTGCGCTGCCTTCACGGTAAGACAGTGAGCCGGCACCCCGTGGCAGCGGATACGTCTCCAGGTGCTTTCTGGCGGCGGCAATGCCGTTTGCTGAAGCATCCAGGCCCGTCACATTATGACCTGCCTTAGCGAGAGCTTCGCTGGCCAGCCCCGCACCGCAGCCAATATCAAGGGCTGAGACCCGTCTGCTATGCCGGCCCTGAACCGGTATATGGCGACATGCCCAGCTGATACGTAAAGGGTTCATGGCATGGAGCGGGCGCATAGGGCCGCGTGGGTCCCACCATTTCTCAGCCAGAGCACTAAAGCGTGAGATTTCATCCGGAGCGACGGAGGAGAAAGAATCGGAGCTGGAGGTGGTCATACTGTGAAAAATTCCTTTCCTGCGGAGCTTACCCGCTGGACGAGAGAGGGTTTAAAGAGTATGTGGCGCGCCTTGCAAGGCTTCATAACTCTCCTTTTGCGTCTTTCATATCTGCATGTGAAGCGGTAAGAGACTAAAAGAGCACTGATTTGCCTGTTTTTTAGTGGAGTGAAGACTATGCCCGGTTCCGTACCTCGGATCGTGATGAAGTTCGGCGGAACGTCCGTAGGTGATCTGGAGCGCATCAGAGCAGTAGCCGCACGCGTTAAGCAGCAAAAAGATGCTGGCTGCGATGTTGTTGTTGTTGTTTCTGCTATGGCCGGTGAAACCAATAAACTGGTTGGATACTGTAACGCACTATCTCCGTTACATGACCCAAAAGAATATGATTCTATTGTTGCTACCGGCGAGCAGGTGACAAGCGGGCTTCTGGCCATTGCTTTGCAGGCACTGGGTGTGAAGTCACGTTCACGGGCTGGCTGGCAGATTCCGTTAGTTACCGATTCGGCTCACGGTAAAGCGGGGATTGTTTCTGTTGATGGTACAAGCCTGCTGGCTGATATGGCTGATGGTATTGTGCCTGTCGTCGCAGGGTTTCAGGGTATTGGCCCGGATCAGCGTATAACGACGCTGGGGCGGGGTGGCTCTGATACATCCGCCGTTGCGATTGCAGCCGCGGTTAAAGCAGACCGGTGCGATATTTATACCGATGTTGACGGTATTTATACGACTGACCCGCGTATTGTGGCTAAAGCTCGTAAACTCGATAAAATTACTTATGAGGAAATGCTTGAGCTGGCTTCAGTCGGGGCAAAAGTGTTGCAGACACGCAGTGTCGGGCTTGCGATGCGCGAGGGAGTGCGCGTTCAGGTGCTGTCTAGCTTTGTAGAGGGAGAGGCCCTGGTTGAAGGAAAGCTCCCAGGCTCTCTGGTTGTAGATGAGGACGAAATAGTGGAAGATAAACTGGTCACCGGGATTGCATATTCGCGTGATGAAGCCAAAGTGTCAGTCAGACGCATTCCTGATCGTCCAGGGATCGCCGCTGCTATTTTCGGTCCGTTAAGTGAGGCTGGCGTGAACGTCGATATGATTGTGCAGAGCACAGGTGCTGACGGTACGACTGATATGACATTTACAACAGGTAAAGCCGACTTGCCCCGGGCAATCAGCACGCTTGAATCTGTGCATGATAATGTCCAGTACGAAGAACTTCTGACTGATGATGACGTTGTGAAAATCAGTGTTGTTGGTACAGGTATGCGTTCTCATGCCGGCGTTGCCAGCACTATGTTCCGCACATTGTCTGAGCGCTCTATTAATATCCAGGTCATTTCAACCAGCGAAATCAAGGTTTCAGTTCTGGTTTCAGCTGATTATGCTGAGCTGGCTGTCAGAGCCTTGCATACCGCTTACGGTCTGGATGGTGTCTGAAGTTATGGAAGAGAATATTTACGCTCCTGTGACAGATACTGAAAAAGAGTTTGCACGGCATAGCCTGCACCGTGCGTGTCAGCGGGGGAGTGCTTTTCTGGGGTCTGAATACGCTATTCTCGGTGGAGCCATGTCGTGGCTGAGTGAGCGTCATCTGGTTTCAGCAATTTCCAACGCCGGTGGTTTTGGGGTTATTGCCTGCGGAGCGATGTCGCCTGAGTTGCTCGAGGCTGAAATTCTGGCAACCCGCGCCATGACTGACCGCCCGTTTGGCGTAAACCTGATTACAATGCATCCTCAGCTCTCTGAGCTGGTTGATGTGTGTCTTAAAAACAGTGTCGGTCATATTGTGCTTGCTGGTGGCATTCCGCCAGCTGCGGCTATTAAGGCGGCAAAAGATGGTGGTGCCAAGGTTATTGCCTTTGCGCCGGCTCTGGTGCTTGCAAAGCGTCTTATTAAGATGGGTGTCGATGCTCTGATTATCGAAGGCGCAGAAGCCGGTGGACATATCGGCCCTGTTTCACTGACGGTTCTTGCGCAGGAAATTCTCCCCGTTATCAGAGAAGTGCCGGTTTTTGTTGCCGGCGGAATTGGTCGCGGTGATGCGATGGTCTCCTATCTTGATATGGGAGCATCAGGGGCGCAGCTTGGAACACGTTTTGCTGCAGCATCAGAAAGCATTGCACACGAGAAGTTTAAAAAGGCCTTTGTGCGCGGCAACGCCCGTGATGCAGTCGCTTCTGTGCAGCTTGACCCGCGTTTTCCTGTTATTCCTGTGCGTGGTCTCAGTAATGAAGGCAGCCAGCAGTTTATCGTGCACCAGGCTGATGTCATTAACCGTTTCCAGAGTGGCGCCCTCACTCGTGAGGAAGCTCAGCTTGAAATTGAACATTTCTGGGCTGGTGCTCTCAGGCGCGCAGTTATAGACGGAGACGTTGAGCACGGTTCTGTTATGGCGGGGCAGTCTGTCGGACTGGTTCGTTCAGTGCAGCCTGTTGCTGAAATTATAGCAGATCTTGTTGACCAGGCGCTGGAGGCTATTGTGCGCCGCAAGCGACGTCTGGATGCTGATGCCTGACAATGATACCGACACCGGACAGGGAGAACTCCCTGTCGTTTATCATGAGCTGCCTGATGTTAACAGCCTGAGGGTAGGGCCCGCGCTGCGCAAGCGTCGGGAGCAGCTTGGATGGACACTGCCTCAGCTTTCTGAGTGGCTGCGTATTCGTATAATTTATCTTGAAGCTTTTGAAGCAGAGCGTACGCAGGATCTTCCTGCCGAGGTCTATGCTCTTGGCTTCCTTAAATCTTATGCGCTGGCTCTGGGCTTTGATGTCGGGCACGTTGTGAGCTGCTATAAACAGGAGCGGCGCTCCGTTGTTATACGCGCCCCGGAGCTGACTTTTCCGGCTCCGCCTCCTGACCGGCGCATTCCGCCACGCGTTACGGTTTCTCTTGGTATTGTGGTTCTTATCGGGGCTTATATAGGCTGGTACCATTTTATGGACCACACCCCGCTTATGCCAGAACATGTTCCCCCTGTTGCTCAGGTTATTCCAGGGGAGAAAGTGGCGCATGCACCGTCACCTCAGGTTGCGTCTCTTTTGCCTGAGCCTGGTTCATTACCTGTTATTCCAGCCCCTCCTCAGGCTGATAAAAATGAAGCGCCACCAGCTGCAACGTCAGCTGAACCATTTGATAATTCGGCTGCAGAAACTTCACCACAGCCCGGTGATGTGCCGCCTTCTGCTGTGCCACAGGGGCAAAATTCCCCAGGGGCTGTGCAATCCCCCGAAACTCTGGCTGCACCAGAAGGCAGCATGGAAGATCTGAGTGTTCGTGCTACGGCTGCCAGCTGGATACAGGTTAAAGATGCTCAGGGTCATGTGGTATATGACCATATAATGCAGCCCGGGGATGTGTGGAGTGTGCCGTTGCAGAATGGCCCCTACATCATGACAACAGGTAATGCCGGTGGTATCGTTTTACAGGCCGGGAATGTTACAACATTGCCGCTTGGTAAAAATGGTGCCGTGTTACGTGGTCTGTCTCTTACCCCTGAGGCTGTAAGAGCAGCCGCCGCTGAAACTGATCAGACATCTGCCGGGAAAACAGCGGTAACTGCTCCTGCGTCTATGGGAACAGCTGTGCCAGCGCCTGCACGGCAGGTGGCCGCGCCGGCTGCCCGGACAGAAGAGGAAAAGGCTGATTTATCAGCCCCCGTGTTTTCTCCTGAGAGGGCAGAGGAGGGCGTGATAAATAATAGTGCGGCGCCTGTTGCGTCTTCACCTCAGATGGCGGTGAGACCGTTAAGACATTCCGGATCCTCAGAAAAAACTACAGCTGATGATCTTAACGCAGGTCAGTTAAGTCATATAAAAGAGCACTAAGTGTTTTTGTTATGTGCTTTCATATAGCCAAACCGGACTGTTTTTGGCAGGAAGGCACCATAGTAGTACCAGGGCCACGCAGTGTGATGTTGTGGTCTGTTTAACCAAGTGTCGTATTGACAAAAGGATGCAAGATGAGCGGCTACCGGCCTTACCAGCATATCGAACGTCGCAAATCCCGGCAAATTCACGTTGGCAAAGTTGCTGTGGGCGGAGATGCACCGATTTCAGTGCAGACAATGACCAACACGCTGACGAGCGATGCCCAGGCGACTATTGAACAGATCCGTCGTGCAGAGCTGGCTGGCGTGGATATTGTACGTGTTTCGTGCCCTGATGAGGAAAGCACGGCAGCGCTTGCAGAAATCGTACGTGAAGTGAATGTGCCGATCGTCGCTGACATTCATTTTCATTATAAGCGCGCCATTGAGGCTGCTAAAGCTGGTGCTGCCTGCCTGCGTATTAACCCGGGCAATATTGGCAGCGCGGAACGTGTGAGAGAAGTTGTTAATGCAGCTAAAGATTATGGCTGCTCTATCCGTATCGGTGTGAATGCCGGCTCTCTTGAGAAGCATTTGCTTGAAAAATATGGTGAGCCTAACCCTGAGGCTCTGGTTGACAGTGCACTCGAGCATGCAAAAATCCTTGAAGATCATGATTTCCGTGAATTTAAGATCAGCGTAAAAGCATCTGATGTCTTTATGGCTGTTGCAGCTTATCAGCAGCTGGCTGAGGCCTGTGATTATCCCCTCCATATCGGTATTACAGAAGCTGGCAGTAAACGCGCAGGTACGGTTAAGTCTTCTATTGGTCTGGGCAATCTGCTCTGGGCTGGTATTGGTGATACAATGCGTGTGTCTCTTTCTGCTGCACCGGAAGAGGAAGTGCTTGTTGGCTGGGATATTCTCAAGTCACTGGGGCTGCGTCATCGCGGTGTAAAAATTATCTCCTGCCCGTCCTGTGCGCGTCAGGGCTTTAATGTTGTCGAGACGGTTCAGACACTTGAAGACCGCCTTGCCCATATTAAAACGCCACTGACACTCTCTATTATCGGGTGTGTGGTCAATGGCCCTGGTGAAGCACTGATGACTGACCTGGGTGTTACCGGTGGTGGTTCAGGTCGTCACATGGTGTACTCAGCCGGTAAGCAGGATCATACCATCCCGGCCGCTGATATGATTGAGCATGTCGTTGAACTGGTTGAAGAGCGTGTTGCTAATATCCAGGCCGAAGAGGCAAAGGAAAAAGCTGAAAAAGAGCGTGCTGAAGCCCTGATTGCAAAATAATCAGATCTCTTTTTGTAAGGTTTTCTCAGGTGGTATTTCTGCCTGAGAAAACTGTTATTTGTATTAAAAAAACTGAGCCCGCCTCTGGTCAGAGGTGCTGTGGCATCTGTCAGGATTATATCCCGTGAGCATTATCCAGCCCGTCAGAGGAACGCACGATCTTATCGGTGAGAACCAGAGACGTCACAGCCATGTTGTGTCTGCAGCACGTCGTATCTCTGCGCTTTACGGCTTTGGAGAGTGGTCTACCCCGATTTTTGAAGACACACGGGTATTCTCGCGCTCACTGGGGGATACGTCAGATGTGGTCTCAAAAGAGATGTACTCTTTTAGTGACCGTGATGGGGAAAGCATTACATTACGCCCTGAAGGTACGGCCGCGATTTGTCGTGCTCTGGTGACAAATGGTCTGACACAGTCTTTGCCGCAGAAGGTGTTCTATGCCGGCCCGATGTTCCGTTATGAGCGGCCGCAGAAAGGGCGTTACCGTCAGTTTCATCAGATTGGTGTTGAGCTGATGGGCGCTGCCGAACCTCAGGCAGATGCTGAGGTTATTGCCTTAGGGTATCAGATTTTGCAGGATCTGGGCGTGGCTGAACACGTTACGCTTGAGCTGAATACACTGGGTGACGCTGCAAGTCGTGAGGCCTGGCGTGAAGCCCTTATCGCGTATTTCTCGCGTTATAAGGACCAGCTGTCAGAGGACAGTCGTGTCCGTCTTGAAAAAAATCCTCTGCGTATTCTCGACAGTAAGGACCGAAGCGACCGTGCGCTGGTGGCTGATGCTCCGCAGATGGCTGAGTTTCTTACGCCTGAGGCCAGCACATTCTGGGATGATCTGCGTCGTACGCTCGATAATTTTGGTATTTCTTACAGGGTCAATACCAGCATTGTGCGTGGCCTTGATTATTATAATCACACCACGTTTGAATTTGTGACAGATAAGCTGGGGTCTCAGGGTACTGTTATGGCGGGTGGCCGTTATGATGGTCTGGTAAAGCAGATGGGTGGCCCGGCAGTACCCTCCGTTGGTCTGGCAGCCGGTGTTGAGCGTTTGTCAATGCTGCTTGACACAGCACCTGAGCCCGCACGCCCCGTGATTATTGTGCCGGTTGGCTCTCCCGCTGAAGGTACGGTGTTTAAGGTCTTGCAGTCTCTGCGTCAGCAGGGTGTGTATGTTGAAATGGGTTATCGCGGTTCTTTGCGTAAACGCATGGAACGGGCAGGTAAGCAGAATGCAGCTTATGTTCTCTTTCTGGGAGAAGATGAGGTAGAGCGGGGTGTATGCCGTATTAAGCATATGGAAAGCGGGCAGGAGAGCGAAGTTACGCTCGACAGCGTGTTATCAGATGCGGCGACATTCTTTTTATCGGGTGAAAAGGCCGCCATCTGATGAATTTTGATGAGCAGCTCGACAGAATTGTAAGCCGCGCTCTTGAGCTTGAGAATATTCTTGCCAGCGGTGTCAGTGGTGAGGCGTTTACCCAGGCTTCACGGGAATATGCTGATATTGGCCCGGTTGTGGAGCGTATTAATGCTTTGCGTCAGGCTGAAGAAGAAGCGCAGCAGGCTGAGCAGCTGCTTTCTGACCCTGAAATGAAAGAGCTGGCTGAAGGGGAACTTTCTCGTTTGCAGGAGAGTTTGCCCGAGCTGCGTCAGAGTGTTCGCCTCGCATTGCTGCCGCGTGATGAAGCTGACGAGCGAAGTGCTATTCTTGAAATACGTCCGGCTGCAGGGGGCGACGAAGCTGCCCTGTTTGCTTCCGAGCTGTTTGATCTTTATCGCCGTTATGCTGACCTGAGGGGCTGGCAGTTTTCGGTTATGGATTATGATGAGAGTGAGCTTGGCGGCCTGCGCGAAGGTATTGCCGAAATTACAGGTCGTGGTGTTTTTGCCCGCCTTAAATATGAATCAGGTGTGCACCGTGTGCAGCGTGTGCCGGCGACTGAAAGTCAGGGGCGTATTCATACTTCAACGGTGACCGTCGCTGTACTGCCTGAAGCTGAAGAAGTTGATGTAACAGTTTCTGAGACAGACTTGCGTATTGATGTTTATCGTGCGTCCGGCGCAGGGGGGCAGCATGTGAATAAAACAGAAAGCGCGGTGCGTATTACGCACATTCCTTCAGGTATTGTCGTGGCAATGCAGGAAGAAAAAAGCCAGCATAAAAATCGTGCGAAAGCGATGAAGATTTTGCGGGCCCGCCTGTATGAGCAGGAACGTGCACAGGCCCATGCGAGCCGTGCGGCTGACCGGAAATCTCAGGTTGGTACGGGTGACCGCTCAGAGCGTATCAGAACTTATAATTTTCCGCAGGGCAGGGTGACAGATCACCGTGTAAATCTGACGCTTTATAAAATTGACCGTATTATGCTGGGCGAAATTGATGAGTTTGTTGATGCACTGACCCAGGAAGAACAGGCTGCTTTGCTTGCGGCACAGGGTATCTGATACCGTTTTTAGCTGGTTAAAATGACAGACCCTCTCTGGTGTTAAAGCAGAGAGGGTTTTTTGTTATATATTTCTAAAATATTTAAGATTTATATAACAATAATAGATTTTATTTTTAATTGAAATATTTACATTAAATCTATTGCCATATTTATTTATAATAATTATTTAAATATCAGGTTTTATCCTGATTTTTTTATTTTATTTCCGATTTCAGATCCTGAGGCTGAAAATTTTTTCTCGGGATTACTGGGAGAAAGCAAATGAGTGGTTTTCTTAATAAACTTAAAGATAAAGCTTTAAGCTCTGCGGGGCTTGAAGACAAAGCAACAGACGCGCTGACAAAGGTGCTTGGGTCTGGTGTCGGTCAGGCTGGTGTCGAGAAACTTATTCAGCAGTTTGATAGTGTTGGTCTGGGTGATAAGGCCCGCTCATGGGTGGGGCCAGGGCCGGCGCAGTCTTTAACAACAGAAGAATTGCAGCGTGTTCTGACAAGTGATCAGGCAAAGCTTATTGCCAGCTGCACAGGGCTCCCTCTGGCGCCGCTGCTGCCTGTCCTTGCTAAAGTGCTGCCGGTTGCGATTGAAAAAATAGCGAAAAAAGATAAGGATGGCGACAAAATTGCTGTAGCCTGATTTGTTTTTGCAGGCTTTGCTAAGCTCCGGGGTTTTCGCCGGGGCTTTTTTTATTGCTAACTGACGGGCGTAGAGCAGACCCGTGAGTGTGATGTATGGTGTTCTGATGCGTCAGGATCATCAGGGTCAAGCAGGTAGAATTCGGTGAAGTTGTTGCTTCCCAGTGCGTAAAGCAGGCGGCCGTCGGGATGATGGAGGATGCCGTCGCTGCTGACCTCGTGTGTTTCAACCATACCTTCGGGGTTTCGTATCGTAATTTGCCCGCAAAGCGTGTAAGTGTGCTCAACCCGTCCGGCTGGTGTCATGACTTTAACAGTTTTTTCCTGAGTTTTATCGTCCAGCCTGATAGTCGCAGCCAGTGTCCCGTCAATATAAATACGTGTGACTTCAGAGAGTTCGTCACTGGCTTTGCTATCAGATATATGAAATTCACCGGCATGTGCTGCGCAGGCCTGCAAAAGCATCAGACTGGTCAGGGCAGCGGGTAGTCGCGGGAGTGCAAGGGTGGCTTTGCGGAGGGCGCAGAACATATTTGCAATAACCATTTCGGAAAAACAGGAAGAGAGCGTGAGTAGAGCAGAAAATAATATATCAGGCCAGCCGCTGAAAGAGCTTCTGACTTACGGAGCGCAGCAGATTGAGCAGGCGGGTATAGAAAACCCTGCGAGGGAAAGCCGTATGCTTATGGCGTATGCTCTGGGGGAAAGTTCTGATCATATTTTTTTAAAGCGCAACTCGATGGAGATAGTGCCGGCAACTACGTTTCTTGCCTGTGTTGCTCGACGGGTTGCGCACGAACCCATGGCCTATATTACCGGCGCGCAGGGGTTCTGGACGCTCGATCTCGCGGTGTCTCCGGCTACGCTTATCCCCCGGCCTGATAGTGAGGCCGTTATCTCCTCTCTCAGCGGGGCGCTGGCAGATAAAAAGGGGGCATACTCTTTTTTAGACCTGGGGACAGGGACGGGATGTCTGCTACTGGCTGCTCTTGATGAATATCCTTACGCATGGGGGCTTGGTATTGATATTAACCCTGATGCAGCATTGCTTGCCGCCCGAAACGCACGATCATGTGATCTGTCGCACCGTGCATCTTTCTTTGCCGGCAGCTGGGATCATGCCCTGAAAGGGGATGTGCGCTTTGATGTTGTGATCAGTAACCCTCCCTATATTCCGACAGCTGATTTACAGACTCTGATGCCGGATGTCCGGTTATATGAGCCGGTTGCTGCTCTTGATGGCGGGGCTGATGGTATGGATGCCTATCGTTTTTTATGCAGTCGTCTGCCATTTTTACTGTCACCTCAGGGTGTCGCAATTTTTGAAATAGGTATTCATCAGCGCCCGGATCTGCAGGCGGTTGCAGAAAATGCGGGGCTGGAAGTCGTGCAGGTGTGTGCTGACCTGGCCGGCATCGAGCGTGCTGTTACTCTGAAAGTCCGGACAGAAGAGTAGTTAAAAAAACAGGTTGGCTTTATGGCTGAGGCTTGCTAATATCCCGAAGGCTTATGGTGGCTGAGATGTTTATTGCTCAGGTTAAGCCTCCAGGACACTTTGCCTGGCAATTATTTGCCAGCTGGTTGCCCGCTCAAGACAGACAATTCAGGCTTCATGCGGAAAATATGCCCTTTTGAATACAAGGCAGTTTCCTGCTTTCGAATGCCATAAAGAGAAAGTGCTGCAATAGCTCATGAATGTAAAACGGATGCGAACCCGCAATCATCGGCCTGGTGGTGGGAGTGGCGGCGGCGGCGGTTCAGGTCGCCATCTGAACGGTCAGATTCCGATGAACCGTAACCATGTGTTTGATAGCCATGGACCTGATGTACGAGTAAGAGGAACCGCTCAGCAGCTTTTTGAAAAATATCTTCAGCACGGCCGTGATGCGACCAGTTCCGGAGATCGCGTTGCTGCAGAGGCTTATTTTCAGCATGCAGAGCATTTCTTTCGCATCATGAATGCGATGGCTCAGGCTGCGCAGCAAAGCCAGCAGGAGCGCGCAGAACGTCAGGCGGCGCGTCAGCAGCGTATAGCGGCAAGTGCTGAGGAAGATGCTGAAGGAGGTGAGGTGAACCGTCCCATAAGAGGGGATGAGCCGCAGCCTGATATTCAGGAACAACCAGAATTGTCTGACACCTGATTAAGACGTGGTGTCTGAATGGGGAGTGGTTTCTTTCGGGAAATCACTCTTTTTTGTTTCCGGATTTTTTGAGTATATTAAATAGTAAAACAATATGAGTTTTATTATTTAATATTTAAAGGGAGATCCAGAAAATGGTAGCGGCGGACGGATTTGAACCGCCGACCAAGGGATTATGATTCCCCTGCTCTACCACTGAGCTACGCCGCCATAATCTGGTGGCCCTGATCTACTTCGATGTAGGGAGGGCGTCAAGGCTATATGCGCATATTCCTGCAATTTTTTTTAAATATGCCTGCTATTTGCCTGTTTCGGGTTACTGCCCCAGATTTCCCGCGCCAAAAATATAATTGCTGACCTGCTGTTCCAGGCTCGATGGCTCCTGTGTGCTGGTGATCAGGCTGCCCGCTGAGGCATAGGTATGTGCGTTCCCGGGTTCTATGATGAGTGCGTTGTTTGCTGAGAGAGAGGGGCTGCCAATTGTCAGCTGGCTGTTATCGGGAATTTTAAGTTCAGCATTAACGCGAAAATTTACGATTGCCATCTGTGAGGCGGGGTCCAGGGTGATTGACGTGACACGCCCGACAGGAATGCCCCCCATATCGACATCCGCACCTCTGCTCAGGCCATTAGCTGAGACAAAACGTGCTGAAAGATCATACTGTTTTTTCCCGAATGCCATCTGAGTGGATTCTGCATAAACAGCAAAGGACAGGGTGCCTGCGAGGATCGCATAGCTAAAGAGTTTGGCACCTGTGCGACTTCTTCGGCTCATAGGGTATTAAATTCCGTCAGTTGTTATCTATAATCAGGATCTGTGTCGATCAATGCTTGCAGCACACTGGCTCTTGGTGCAAGGACAAGCTTAGTACGAGCCGATCTGGAATAAGTAATAATGTCTTTCTTACAGGCGATTTTTATAGCAATTTTACAGGGCGCAACAGAGCTCTTTCCCGTGAGCAGCCTTGGCCATGCCGTCATTCTTCCTGCCTTACTGCACTGGTCTTATGATCTGCACGATATTTCTTTCCTGCCGTTCCTCGTTATGTTGCATCTTGGCACGTCAATTGCACTTCTTATTTTTTTCTGGAGTGACTGGATGGCCTTGTTCAGGGGGACGCTTGGCCTGGAAGGCAGGCAAATTCAGCGCGAGAGTGTTCATATTCTTCTCCTTCTGGTCATTGCGACAATTCCCGCAGTTATTATCGGCGCTTTATTTGAGCACGTCCTGCGCCAGTTTTTTGGTTCGGCATCTTCTGCCGCGATCTTTTTGATCTTGAATGGGCTGATGCTCCTGATTGCTGAAAAATTGCGGGGGCTTGGAGGTCGATACGGCGTTCGTACTGTTGCGGATATGACTGTCCGTGATGCCCTGGTGATAGGGCTGTTTCAGTGTATTGCATTTTTCCCCGGCTTTTCGCGCTCAGGGGCTACTATATGCGGTGGTCTTATTCAGGGGCTGCGTCATGATACAGCGGCACGCTTTGCCTTTTTAATGGCCGAACCGGTCATTCTGGCCGCAACGGCTAAAGAAGGCCTGAAGATGCGTTCGCTCCACCTTGATGTTTCTCAGCTCTCAGTCGCTTTTTTTGCCGCTCTGGTCGCTGGCTGTGTGGCGCTTCTGAGCACAGCGTTTCTGATGCGCTATTTTCAGAATCACGACAAATGGGCACTTTCACCTTTTGCTTATTACTGCATCTGTGCGGGTATCCTTTCGAGCGTTCTTTTACATTTCTCAATCTGACAGTGCTGATACCTGTTTCGGAGGGGTATATAAATTTTCATGGGAGACATATCAGTAAAGCAGAGGAACCCGCGGCGTAAATCTCTTGAAAGAATAGAAAAAGAGAACAAAACACAGCGCCTGTCGCGCTCGCTGGGGGCATTGCAGCTGACAATGCTGGGAGTGGGCTCCACCGTCGGAGCCGGTATTTATGTGATGACCGGTACGGCTGCTGCAAATTATGCAGGGCCGTCCATTTTACTTTCTTTTATTGTCGCCGGGCTGGCCTGCCTGTTTACAGCTTTATCTTATGGTGAGCTGGCTTCTGCCATGCCGGTCTCAGGTTCAGCTTATACATATGCTTATGTTTCGATGGGGGAGGTCTGCGCCTGGGGTGTGGGCTGGCTTCTTTTGCTTGAATATGGTGTTTCCTGTGCCGGGGTCGCTGCCGGTTTTTCGGGATATGCTGTCAGCCTTCTGCAGGATTTTGGCATTGTTATTCCTCATCAGGTGAGTGCTACGACGTTCCAGGTTTCTCTTGAGGGTATTCTGAGCTCAGGAATGCAGGCTGACCTGGTTGGCGCTTTTTCTGTCGTGGTTGTGACCTGTTTTCTGATTTTAGGAGTGCAGGAATCTTTAAGGGTCAATACTGCGATTGTCTTTCTTAAGGTCGGTGTTCTGGTCGTTTTTGTTGTGCTGGGGCTTCGGGCAGTTCATCCTTCTTACTGGGTTCCTTTTATCCCTCCCCATGAAGGGGGGTTTCGTTATGGTGTGCCTGGCATTTTCAGGGCAGCATCGATTATTTTCTTTGCCTATGTTGGCTTTGAGGCTGTTTCAACAGCATCAGCAGAGGCACGTAACCCACGTAAAGATGTGCCAGCAGGTATCGTCGGTTCATTGCTGATCTGTACACTGATTTATATTGTGGTGGCGGCCGTATTAATTGGTGTTGTACCATGGAAAACACTGAATGTGGCTGACCCTCTGGCTATTGCTGTCAATGCGATGCATCAGCCCTGGCTTGCATTTTTTGTAAAAATTGGCGCGGTTATAGGTCTTTGTTCGGTGCTGCTTGGGCTGCTTTATGCGCAAAGTCGCGTCTTTTTTGCGATGGCTGAAGACGGTTTGCTTATGCCATTATTTAGTGCGCTGCACCCCAGATTTAAAACGCCATGGCTCGGCACGATTGTGCTCGGTGTTATAACAGCCGTGGCAACAGCAGTTTTACCAATTGATATCATCAGTGACCTTGTCAGCCTGGGTACAGCGACAGCATTTGGTATTGTCTGCTTTACCGTTATATGGGTGCGCAATACTGCACCAGATACACCACGGGTATTTTCAGTGCCTGGCGGAGGCATGACGATCAGAGGGGTATGGATAGGCTACGTGCCCGTGATGGGGATGGTGCTGTGTGTTGTTATGACAGCACCTTTGTTTATTGATATGGTGGCCGCGTCTTTTTCCGGCAATCCGGTGCCTGTGTTCCTGCTGTTTGTATACCTCATCCTGGGGTGGGCCAGTTATTATTTTTATGGCCGCAAACATTCCCGCATCGGGCGGGAATGTGATGAGTGAGGCTGAATATCAGTCATTCAGAGGGTAGGAGGCAATCAGGTCTCTTTGCCTGAACCATAATCTGAATCCATAGAAAAGAGGGCAGGGTTTCCAGCCTTCTTTTCGTTTTTTGGCTCCGATAAGGAAAGCCTCATGATAATGGTGAAACTGTGTGGCGTAGGCTTCCCTCAGGGTCGTTTTTGAATCCCATATATGCGTTGCTTCTGAACCAATGCCGTTAATTTCGATAATTTCGAAATTTTTGCCTTCGCGGAGGGATTCAACACTATCAAATTTCACATCGACTCTTCCGAAATGGAAGTCGGGAATATCTTTCATAATTTCATCAAGCCGGCGGGTAAGAGCTGGTGTGATATCGTCTTTGCCATTACGAAAAATACTGCCTTTGCAATGATTTCCCGCAAATACCAGGTCAAGTGTCTGACCTTCTGGCAAAACCTCTTCAAGCCGGCCTTTCAGACGAGGGGTATAAACATCAAGCAGAAGGCTTGCGCGAGGGTCCTGTCTGAGAAGGGACAGTATGGTGTCACGGCCATTGCCTGTGAGTGTTGGGATATCTTTGTATGTAAGCGAAGAAATAATGCCATTGGGGCGGTCGGGGTGTCGAATATAAAAAAGACCGGCCTCGTGCCTGTATGGGATAAGCTTCTGGATAACGAGTTTAACGCCTCTTGGAAACGCAGCAAGAATATCTGCCAGCTCTTCATATGTCCTGATGAGTTTGACGCCACTGCCATTGCAGCCAATATCAGGTTTAACAACAGCCGGAAGAGTCAGGCCCTTTTTTTTCATACTTTCGAGGGCGCGTTCATAGTCTTTTGTGCTTGTTGTGACTGTGACGTAGGGGGCTATCCATTGTGAGGCGACAGAGCCGGCAAGATCAAGGATGCCACTTTTACTTTCACCGCACAGCCCGCCGGTTTCAATGCGTGGATTAGCCGCTGTTGGCAGGCATAAATCGCCATAACGAAGACCCAGCAGGATATAGTAAGTCACGACAGGGATATAAAACAGCCAGTCAGGCATTGTTTCAAAGCTGGATAAAGGATGGCCGGAATTACCCTGGAGTGAAGGGGAGTGAGAAGTCATTTTTTCTGCTTTTGAATACGTGTGGCCAGATGCCCCATCAGGATAATAATCAGTACGAAGCCAGCAATGCCTGCCCATCGCCATTGTCCAAGGTGCGTTAGCAGCAGGTTGCCTATGTGCAGAGATAAGGCAAAGAGAGCTGAAGTCCAGATCAGGGTTGCGAGAAAGGTTGCAAGAGTAAAGACTTTCAGGCCTGCATTGAAAAAACCACAGGCGGTATAAAGTGGCAGGCGTGTGCCCGGTATAAAGCGACTGACAAAAACAACTCTGAACAGGTTATTGGTCAGCCATTTTTTTTGCATGGCCCGGTCGGGGGTTTCCACCCACTTTCTGGCAGGCGGCCAGCGTGCTGCCAGATACCCCATGCCGTATAACCCGATATCTCCTGTGACGATACCAATATAAAGGGCAATGAGGGCTTCACCTGCTCCCAGTGTGTGCAAATTGACCTGTATTGCCGTTATGACAGTGGCTGCATCCTCGAGAATAAAAGTGGCAAGTATGACAATGAGGATCTGAATAATGGGAGAATGCGCAGAGGAGGCCAGAAAATTCTCAAGGGAGTGTATCATATAACTATCGAAAAAGAGCTTTGTCAGATTTGAGAAAGATAAATATCGTCGGACATCAGCTTGTTATAGTAAGAGATCTGTATAAAAAATATTTACTTTTATAGTGAAGAAGAAGGAACATAAAAACCTCGCCGCGCTGAACCGGATCAGCTGATTTTTTTAATTTTGCTGAATAACCACATAAAACTAAAGTAAGCCAATGATGAATATCAAAAAAAGGCAATTTGTTTGCGGGGTCGCTTCATTGCTGGCGCTTCCGGCTGGTGCGTATGCAGCATCAGCGCATACTATAAGCGATTATACTGTTGATGCTGCGGAGCGGCGTCGTTATGCCCGCTTTCTGAGTGTGGTAAGAGGTGAAGCCATCAGGCAGGGGATGTCTGCTTCTGTGGTTGATGCCGCTCTGGCGGTTACGCCCGCGCCCAATGCAAAAGTGCTCAAAGCTGACAGGCACCAGCCGGAATTTACGCTGACCTGGGCTCAGTATAAAGAGCGTGTTCTTACAGATAAAAAAATTCTTGATGGTCAGTCCGCGGTGGCGCAGCGCAAGTCTCTTTTTTCTCAGGTGAGTTCGCTTTACAAAGTCAGCACAGGTGCGATTGCCGGTATATGGGGGCTGGAATCAGCATATGGTAAAAAAACAGGCACCTATCATGTGATTGATGCGCTTGCGACTCTGGCATTTGACGGGCGTCGTTCCTCTTTTTTTCGTGCTGAGCTGTTTAAGGCGCTGCAAATTCTTAACCAGGGTGACATAACACCTTCTGCCATGCTGGGCAGCTATGCGGGGGCTATGGGGCAGCCGCAGTTTATGCCCAGTGCCTATCAGCGTTATGCAGTGAGTTTTCCCGAAGGCGGGCGACGTAATATCTGGACGAATGAGGCCGATGTTTTTGCCTCAGTTGCGAATTACCTTGCTAAGTGCCACTGGCGTTATGGTGAGCCATGGGGAGAAGCAGTGCATACGCCGGAGACACTCGCGCAAAGCGAGACAGGCCGTACGATCGTTCGTCCTTCATCATACTGGGTCAGTAAGGGGGTGACGCCTGTACTGGGGGGCGGTTTTGCACGCCCTGACCTGCCTGGCGCTATTGTTCGTCCGGATGGGCCAGGTGGTGAGGCTTTTATCGTCTATGCAAATTTTAACGTTATCAGACGTTACAATCCCTCTGATTTTTACGCATTAGCTGTTGGTCTGCTGGGGGATGCCATAGCGTGAAAAAACAACTGATTTTATCTGGTGCCTGTTTGTTGCTGTTCGGGTGCGATACGTCGCACCAGTCAGGGCCGGTACCACAGCCCTCTCTCCATTATGTGGTTGGTTCTGCGTGGCATGCTGAAAACCGGTGGTTTTATCCGCGTGAGACATTTTCATATGCTGAGACCGGGCTTGCCGTCGTGCAGCCAAAAGTAAAGGGGGCGCCGCCTTTAACCGCTGACGGAGAGGTCAGAAGCGATCTGACCATGACAGCTGCGCATCAGACTTTGCAGCTGCCGGCGATTGTGACTGTGACTAATCTGGAAAATGGCCGCCAGGCAGTCGTTCGCCTGAATGATCGCGGGCCAGACCAGGCTGGTCGCCTTCTTGCCGTAACACCCAGAGTCGCATCAGTGCTCGGTATAGGGCATGAGCCGGTGAGAGTGCGCATTGTTGAAAATGAAACTGCCAGTCGTGAACTTGCTGGTCAGCTTCCGGGTGGTCCCGCACTTCAGATCGCGGCTATGCCTGTCAAAGAAGTGTTGCAGAATGCCCTGGATAGCAGCGAAGCCCCGCATGCTGTCGGGGCAGTTTCTCACACGGCGGCTGTGAACCCTGAAAGCAGACCGTTAACGTCGTTGCCGGATTTGCCCGCTGTGTGGCAGGAGGGAGCACCCGCACCGGCGTCAGACTTGTGGGTTGAGACGGCAAATTTCACATCACGTTACACGGCGCAGAGAGCTGCAGCAGGGCAGGGAGCGCTGGTGGTGCCAACAATTACGCCTCAGGGGCAAATGTGGTCTGTCCGACTAGGCCCTTTTTCGACTATACATGAGGCTGATGCAGCGTTGAGAGGTTCTCTTGCCGCTGGTCAGACCGGATCTCATATTGTTGTTGAATAGGATACAGCGTGCATACTCGGCGGTTTCTTCTTGCAGGAGGGGTAGCTCTTGCTGGCAGTGGCTACTCATTGGCAGCACAGGCTCGTAAAGGGCATGCTCCATCTTTAAAAAAGAATCATGCTGCTGAAGCATCGGCTGCAGATGTTTCGACAGGTGCCGCGATTACACCGGTTGGTCCGGTTGATACGGTTGCACGCTGGGCCTGCATTCTTGATTATGACAGCGGTTCTGTTCTGCTTGAAAAAGCAGCTGATGAGCGCATGCCGCCGTCTTCTCTGACAAAAATGATGACGGCTTATATCACTTTCGAGATGCTGCGTTCAGGGCGCCTTAAGCTCGATCAGTCTCTGCCGGTCAGTGAAAGGGCCTGGCGTATGCAGGGGTCACGTATGTTCGTGCCTCTTGGTGCGTCTGTTCCTGTTCAGGATCTGATTCAGGGGATGGTTATTCAGTCAGGGAATGATGCCTGTATCGTTGTGGCGGAGGGCATTTCCGGCTCTGAGGAACAGTTTGTCGCTCTGATGAATGCAACAGCTGAAAAGCTGGGGCTGAAAAATTCGCACTTTATGAATGCAACGGGCTGGCCTGCTGAAGGGCATTATATGTCAGCGCGGGATGTCGCTTATCTGGCAGTGCGCCTGATCCATGATTTTCCGGAATATTATCATTTCTTCTCAGAAAAAGAGTTCTTCTTTAACAAGATACGTCAGGAAAATCGTAATACCCTCGTCGTTAAAGGTCTGGCTGATGGCCTGAAAACCGGCCACACAGATGCCGGTGGTTTTGGTCTGTGTGCGTCATCGCTGCGTGATGGTCGTCGGGTTGTGATGGCACTTAACGGTATGCCAACATCATCTGCCCGCGCCCGTGAGGGTGAGCGTTTGCTGGGGTGGTCTTTTGCAAATTTCGAGACAGCGAGAATTCTTGAGCATGGCACTGTCGTGACCCAGGCTCCTGTCTGGATGGGGCATGAAAAAACAGTCCCGCTTATGGTTGCTCAGGATGTCTCTCTGCTGCTGCCTCATGGCTGGCGTAATGATACCCATGTGTCGTTCGATTATCAGTCTCCTTTGCCAGCACCTCTGGTGCAGGGGCAGGCTGTGGGAACAGTCACTATCGCTCTCTCCGGTAATCGTCAGATGACCGTGCCGCTTATTGTCGGACAAAGCGTACAAGCTCTTGGTGTCTTTGGACGTGCTGCCCGCCGGATGCATCTTTAAGATATGACGAAGGGACTTTTCATTACACTGGAGGGTGGTGAGGGCGTTGGTAAGTCAACGCAGCTTGCCCTCCTTGAGCGCGCTTTGCAGGCCCGTGGGCTGGATATACTGGTAACGCGTGAACCAGGAGGCTCACCGGTCGCTGAGGATTTACGTAATCTTTTGCTGTTTGGTCAGCACAGCTTTTCGCGCCGCTCTGAAATTCTTACACATTTTGCCGCACGCTTTGATCATGTTGATCAGGTTATCGAACCGGCTCTTGCTGCAGGTAAGCTGGTGGTGTGTGACAGGTTTACTGACTCAACTCTGGCTTATCAGGCCTATGGCCGCGCTGAGGGTGAAGTAGGAACGTTGTCTCTGATTAATAACCTGCAAAAGCAGCTGGGTCGTCAGCCTGATATGACGTTTCTGCTTGAAGTGTCGCGTGATACGGCACGTAAGCGGCTTGCAGCGCGAGGTAAGCCTACGGATCGTTATGAAAAGTCCGATGAGGGTTTTCATATTCGTGTGGCGGAGGGCTTTCGCACGATAGCGGAACAAAATAAGAACAGGGTTATTGTCCTGAGTACAGAGCATATGCCGGCTGAAAAAGTAAATGCTGTAATCGTCGAACATATTTTATCAAGATTGCCGTAGAATGACGTCACCCGGAGAAGATCCCCGTTTGTCCTCCCTGCATTTACAGGGGCATCAGTCGGCGATTCAGCTTTTCACAGAGGCTAAGCGTTCAGGGCGTATGCCGCATGCCTGGCTGCTGACTGGCCCTCCGGGCATTGGTAAGGCAACTCTGGCATTTCATCTGGCCCGGATGGTGCTGGGAGGGGAAAGTGCTGAAAGCCCTGCCGGTCGTCGCATCTCTGCGGCAACACATGCTGATTTGCTCGTTATCAGTCGTAGTTATGACGAAAAACGCCAGCGTTACCGTGGTGAAATTGTTATGGACGAGGTGCGTCCGGTTAATGATTTTCTTCATCGCACTGCGGCGGAGGGCGGCTGGCGTGTCGTGATTGTTGATGGTGCCGAGTGGATGAACCGTAACGCTGCCAATGCGTTACTGAAAATTCTTGAGGAGCCACCTCCGTCTGCACTGTTGTTGCTGACATCTTCCTCACCAGGGCGGTTGCTGCCAACAATACGAAGCCGTTGCCAGCGTATTGATCTTAAACCTTTGTCCTCTTCCGAGCTGGCAGCCGTGATCGCGCGTGAGGCGCCGGGCACAGCACCGGCTGAGCTTGAGCGGGCTTTATCCGCAGCGCAGGGCTCTCCCGGGCGGGTGTTTGATCTTCTGGCTGATGAAGACGGGCAGATGGCGGGTCTGGTGCAGCAGGCCCTTAACGGTGTTTCAGTAAGTGATGCATACATAGTGGCTGAAACAGTTTTGAAAAAAGAGAATGGTTTTAATTTATTTTTCAGTCTGTTATCAAATGCCCTGCAGGAACAGGCCCGTTCTTCAGCCAGGCAGGGACTGACAAAGTCAGTCTTTTTCGCTAAGGCGTGGGAGAATGTTATGCGTCTTCAGAATGAGACCGACCATTTTAATCTTGATAAACAGGAAGCGCTTCTCGAAGCGATGATGATTGCGGGTAAAGTATGACCAGTCGTTTTTACGTCACAACGCCGATTTATTATGTTAACGGAGCCCCCCATATCGGGCACGCTTATACATCGGTTGCGGCAGATGTTCTCGCACGTTTTCATCGTTTGTCCGGGCATGAGGTTTTCTTTCTTACCGGAACAGATGAACATGGCCAGAAAGTTGAACAGGCCGCGCAGAATGCTGGCATAGCACCACAGCTTTTTACTGATCGTATTTCTGCAGATTTTCGCGATATGGCTGATGTAATGGCTATTTCGTACGACGATTTTATTCGCACGACCGAGCCGCGCCATATAAAAAGTGCTCAGGCTTTGTGGCAGAAAGTGGCTGAAAATGGTGCCATTTACTCTGGTGCTTATGAGGGCTGGTACGCGCTGCGTGATGAGTGCTTTTATGGTGAGGACGAGCTTGTTACCGGTGCAGATGGTGTAAAAACAGCTCCTACCGGTGCCCCGGTTGAGTGGGTTAAGGAGCCGTCTTACTTCTTTAAACTGTCAGAATATCAGGACAGACTGCTTGAGCTGTATGAGAAAAATCCTGAATTTTTAGGGCCAAACAGCACACGTCGTGAGATTATCAGCTTTGTAAAACAGGGGCTGCGCGATCTTTCTATCAGCCGTACAAGCTTTAAATGGGGTGTCCCTGTACCAGGTGACGAAGACCATGTGATGTATGTCTGGTTCGACGCACTGGCAAATTACCTGAGCGCGCTTGATTATCCTGATATGTCAGCAGAAAAAGCCGCTTTCTGGCCGGCCAGTCTGCACCTTGTTGGCAAAGATATTGCTCGTTTTCATGCCGTTTACTGGCCTGCATTCCTGATGGCTGCTGGTATTGAGCTGCCTGAGAAGATTTTTGCAAATGGCTGGTGGACTGTTGAAGGCCAGAAGATGAGCAAGTCACTGGGTAATGTTGTTGACCCACGTGAACTTGTAAAAGAATTCGGGCTCGACAGCGTCAGGTTTTTTCTGCTGCGTGAAGTCCCTTTTGGCGGCGACAGCGATCTGTCACGTAAATCAATGATTATGAGAAATAACATTGAGCTGGCGAACGATTTGGGCAACCTGTGTCAGCGCACGCTCTCTCTCGTTGCCCGTAACTGTGGCGGTGTTGTGCCTGAGCGCAGGGTACTGACGGATGAAGATAAGCAGCTTCTTGGTCAGGCTTCTCTTCTGCCGCAGCTTCTGAGTGATCGCATGGCAGCCTGTGCTCTGACTGATGCTCTTGAAGATGTGTGGAAAGTCATTCGTGCAGGTAATGCCTATATCGACCATCAGGCACCCTGGGCACTCCGTAAAACAGATGAGGAGCGTATGAAAGACGTTCTTCGTGTGCTGCTTGATACGCTGCGCAGTATCGCAACAGTGCTTCAGCCCTTTATGCCTCAGAGCATGGAGAAAATGCTGGTGCAGCTGGGTGTTAATGAAGATGAGAGAAGCTTTGCTGCTCTTGAGGTTCTGCTGCCGGCTGGTCGTAGTCTGCCAGCGCCTCAGGGTATTTTCCCCCGTTATGTCGAACAGGAAGCTGGCTGAGTTATGACCGGTCTGATTGATTCTCACTGTCATCTTGATCATTTTAAAGATGAAGAAATACCGGGGCTGCTTGCCGCAGCTCAGGCCGCAGGTGTCAGCGGTATGGTCACGATAGGGACCTATCTGTCACGTGCGGCTCAGCAAAAATCTCTGACACGTTTTTCAACGCCAGATGTGCGTATATGGTGCACAGTTGGTACACACCCTGATTCCGTCGGGGAAGAAACTCTGCCTGAGGTTGAAGATATCGTTCAGATCGCCAGCGCACCGGAAGTTATCGGTATTGGCGAAAGCGGTCTCGATTATTTTCACGGTGAAGAAGCGGTCAGACCTTTGCAGCAGGAGAGTTTCAGGCGGCATATTGGCGCTGCCCGTGAACTTGGTCTTCCGCTGGTTATTCATGCCCGGCAGGCTGATGACGATATTGCGCATATTCTGCGCGAAGAGACGGAGCGGGGTGCTTTCCCGATGTTGCTGCATTGTTTTGCATCAGGGGCAGATCTGGCCAGGTGTGTGGTTGATCTTGGTGGTTACGTCAGTTTTTCTGGTATTTCGACTTTCCCGAAATGTGGCGAATTTCGCGATGTAGCCCGCTCTGTGCCACGGGAGAGGGTGCTGGTTGAGACAGATTCACCCTATCTTGCGCCTGTTCCTAAACGTGGCAAACGAAATGAGCCTGCTTTTGTTGCGCATACAGCGGCTTGCCTTGCCCGTGAGTTTGGGCAAAGCGAAGAGGATTTTGCCCGCATGACGACTGAGAATTTTTTCAGGCTGTTCCGAAAAGCAGCATAACAGGGCAGGTGGTTCAGAGATGAAAGTCACCATTCTTGGGTGCGGCGGGTCAGCCGGTGTGCCAATGATAGGCGGAGATGACGGCTCAGGCATATGGGGATGTTGCGATCCGTCTGAACCCCGCAACAGGCGTACGCGCGCTTCCATTTTCCTTGAGATGGATAATGGCGAAAATATTCTGATTGATACCGGGCCTGATCTTCGTCATCAGCTTCTGTCAAACGGTATCAGTGCCTTTCGCTGGTTATTTTTCACGCACGCCCATGCTGATCATGTGGCTGGTCTTGATGATGTGCGTGGGATAAACAGAGTTATAAAAGAGCCGATCAAAGCGTTTGCCCGCCGTGAAACACTCGATGATATCCGGAATAAGTTTGGCTATGTGTTTCAGCCCTGGACACCGCCCTCATTTTTTCGGGCTGTTGTTGAAGCAAATTGTTTGCCAGATTACGGTCATTTTAACATGGCAGGCTATCGTTTTACGATTTTCGGGCAAATACACGGCAAGGTAAGTTCCGCTGGCCTTCGCTGCGGCCGTTTTGCCTATAGTACCGATGTTGTTGAGTTAAGTGATCAGGCTCTGGAGGCTCTTGCCGGAGTGGAAACCTGGGTCGTTGGCTGTTTTCAGCGCGAGCCACATGTTGCTCATGCCTGGCTTGAGCGTATTGTCGAGTGGCAGGCAATTATAAAACCACAGCGTATTATTCTTACGCATATGGGGCCTGATATGGACTGGCAGTGGATGGAGAAAAATCTGCCATCTGGGATTGAGGCGGCCTGGGATGGTATGAAGCTCTGTCTTCCACAGGCAGAGCGTGGCATGGAAGAGATCTGATTTCTCCTCCACGCACGTTTTCTGAGTATTTATATAAAGTCAGCGGCTCATAAGCACTGTGATGTCGGCATGTTCCAGGACATGGCGTGTTACACCGCCAAGGATAAGCTGCCTGAGCCTGGAGTGGGAGTAAGCACCCATGACCAGCATATCAGCATCAAAGTCTTTACAGGCCGCGAGCAGCCCTTTGCCAACATCTTTATTAACAGGTGCAAATGTTACAGTGTCAGCCCTGATATCGTGGAATGACAGATAGTCTATAACATCTGCAACGTCAGGCCCTTTGCGCTGATAGTCATCGCAGTAGAGGACACGCACGGCTTCAGCACCAACAGCCCAGGCCAGAGCCGCGCGGAGTGCTGATGAGGCCTCTGCTGTGCCATTCCATGCGATACAGACACGTTTGATAAGGCCGGTCGTCGGCGTTTGTGGTGCGATAACAACCGGGCGGCCACTGTCAAACAGCACTGAGTGCAGGGTTTCTGAAGAAGATACTTCTTCGCCGGACTGAGGATGAGGCACAAGTGTGAAGTCAGAGAGGCGTGCGTGATAGGGTATAATTTCTGCCGGGTTGCCCGTTAGCGTACAAAAGCTGATGCTTGCTTTATCAGCCGGGAATGGCGAATGCGGGGGCACAACTTCGATATCTTTATGTTCGGCAACAAACCTGACAAACAGATGATGGACGTCGTGTGCGGTTCGTGCACTCTCATGTTCAGCTGAGCGCATCAGCTCCTCAACCATAGCACCAGACAGGCCTTCACCGGCCAGGGGAGCTATGTCTCTTCCATCAGATCTGATGTGCAAAACAGCAAGATGAGCATGAAAGCGCCGCGCAAAATTATAGCCGCGTATCAGCGCGGCTTCTGCGTTGGAGGTACTGGGTAAAGGAAGTAAAATCTTTCTTACATCTTTCATTAGCGTAACACTCCTTAACTCTGTTTTGGCTGTTATATCACAATCAGGGATAAAGTCTTGTCGCGCTCCAGGTGTTCGCTTCAGGTGTCCAGCGGGCTCTGTCATGTAATCTGTAGGGACGCTCCTGCCAGAACTCAAAGGCTGAAGGCTTCACTCTGTAACCTGACCAGTTGGCAGGACGAGGCACCTGCTGGCCTTCGTAGCGCTCTTCAGCTTCCTGAATGCGTTTTTTAAAGATTTCACGGTTTTCAAGCGGGCGTGACTGGTCTGAGGCAACGGCTCCCAGCCTTGACATTCTGCTGCGGCTGGCAAAATAGAGATCTGCCTCCTGCTCCGAAACAGGGGAGACAGCGCCTTCAATTCTGATTTGTCGGCGAAGGCTTTTCCAGTGGAACAGCAGGGAAACAAAAGGGTTTTCTGCCAGTTCAAGGCCTTTGCGGCTTTCTTTGTTCGTGTAGAACACAAAACCGTTTCGGTCGACACCCTTGAGGAGAACAACCCGAAGGGAAGGGTGACCATCGGGTGTGCTGGTCGCCAGAACCATAGCATTAGCATCTGATGGTTCACTGACCTCTGCTTCTTCCATCCAGTCAGTAAATAAATCGAAGGGGTCAGACTTCAGGTCAAGAAGCGTCTGAGTGTTTTCTGTATTTTGAGAATAATCGCCCATATGTCGCTCTTTTATCTCTCAGGGTATCGCTCGTCAGACACAGTGCCTTAGTTTTCACTTTGTCAACCGGGAGAATACACTTGCTTTTAGTTTTCGGGAAAGGCAAATCAGTGGGTGTTGGGGTATGGCAGATGCCTCCGGCTTTAAATGACCCCGTATTTTTAAATAACCCAATATTTTTAATTGAGGAATAGAGCATGACAACAGAGCACGCGACAGCCTGTACAACACAGGGTACACTGATGCAGGGCAAAAAAGGTCTTATTATGGGCGTAGCTAACGACCATTCTATCGCCTGGGCTATTGCTCGTGCTGTAGCGGCTCAGGGTGGTGAGCTTGCTTTTACATATCAGGGTGAGGCGTTAGGTAAGCGTCTGCGCCCTCTGGCTGAAAGTGTTGGCTCTCAGCTGGTTCTGCCCTGCGATGTATCAGATGAAGCGGCTATTGATGCCGTGTTTGAACGTCTGGAAAAAGAATGGGGAGAGCTCGATTTCGTTGTGCATGCTATCGGCTGGGCTGATAAAAAATATTTGCGCGGCCGTTATGTTGATACACCAAGAGAAGCTTTCCTGACGGCAATGGATATTTCATGCTTTTCTTTCACAGCTGTTGCGCAGCGTGCTTCAAGGCTGATGAAAAAAGGCGGCTCACTTTTAACGCTGAGTTATCTTGGCGCAGAACGGGTAATGCCACATTATAATGTGATGGGTGTTGCCAAAGCAGCTCTTGAGGCGTCAGTACGTTATATGGCAGCCGATCTTGGGGCTGATGGCATTCGTGTTAATGCTGTCTCGGCAGGTCCGATCAAAACCCTTGCTGCGAGTGGTATTGGCGATTTCCGCTACATTCTTAAGTGGAACCAGCATAATTCACCGCTTGAGCGTAATGTTTCTCTTGACGATGTTGGTGGGGCAGGCCTTTACATGTTGTCTGATCTTTCCGCCGGTGTGACAGGGGAGGTTCATCATGTCGATTGTGGGTATCACATCGTTGGTATGAAAAACCCTTCAGCACCGGATATTTCCATCGAATAAGAGGAACGTGGTGTCTCATAATACTTTTGGGCATTTATTTCGTGTAACGACCTGGGGGGAAAGTCACGGGCCGGCTATTGGCTGTGTTGTCGATGGGTGTCCGCCTGGTCTTGCTTTATCAGAGGCTGATATTCAGCCTTTTCTGGACCGCAGAAAACCAGGCACATCTTCTTTTACGACACAGCGTAAGGAGCCCGATGCTGTCAGGATTCTTTCGGGTGTTTTTGAGGGGAAGACGACAGGCACACCTGTTTCTCTTCTGATTGAAAACACAGATCAGCGTTCACGAGATTATGGCGACATCGCACAGACATACAGGCCAGGTCATGCTGATCTGACCTATGACCTTAAATACGGCATTCGTGATTATCGGGGGGGTGGCCGCTCTTCTGCACGTGAGACGGCAATGCGCGTCGCTGCCGGCGCTGTTGCGAGACGCATTCTGGGTGAGCAGGTCAGAATACGTGCAGCCCTGATACAGCTTGGCCCGCACAAAATTGATCGCTCAGGGTGGGACTGGAGTGAGGTCAACAATAACCCCTTTTTCTCACCCGATGCCTCTGTCGTGCCTGCATGGGAAGAGTATCTGACCACCATCCGTAAAAATGGCCTGTCAGCCGGAGCCGTGATTGAGGTTGTGGCCGAGAACGTGCCGGCCGGGTTAGGCGCGCCCATTTATGGCAAGCTGGATTCAGATCTGGCAGCGGCTTTTATGAGCATTAATGCTGTCAAAGGTGTTGAAATCGGTGATGGCTTTGCTTCTGCTGCCTTAACCGGAGTTGAAAACGCAGATCCGCTGTTTATGCGAGATGGTCAGATTGCGTTTGGTGCTAACCATGCAGGGGGTATTCTCGGTGGTATTTCTACCGGTCAGCCAGTGGTTGCACGTTTTGCAGTAAAACCAACCAGCTCGATGCTTACTCCTGTATCATCAGTCACGAGCGATGGTGTGGAGAAAGAAGTTATTACAAAAGGTCGTCATGACCCTTGTGTTGGTATTCGGGCGGTGCCTGTTGGTGAAGCTATGATGGCCTGTGTTCTCGCAGATCATCTTTTGCGTCACAGAGGCCAGACAGGCCGCTAAGCGCCCGTGCCAGGCCGGAGTATCATTGTGATACCCTGCCTGGCGCTATTTTCTAAATAAATTTTATAATTCATGCCACCTCTCGCAGAGATGAGAAGGCAGATGGTGTAAGCTGTGCCATATATTCACCATCTTAACGGTGCTTTTAGTATGAGCCTGATGTTTTTGCTTGTCAGATGATATTTTTTTTGAGGTCTTTTCGTATCGTTTGCGGGTTAAAAGCAAAGTTTGTTATTTGCGGAGATCATCATGAGTTCCACCCCAACCAGTAATGTATCCTCGGTTGATGTCGCTTTAATCGGCGGAGGCGTGATGAGCGCCACCCTGGGAACCCTGCTCACACAGTTGCAGCCAGACTGGAAGATCAGCATTTTTGAACGTCTTGAGGATGTTGCTCAGGAGAGTTCAGATGCATGGAATAATGCAGGCACAGGGCATTCAGCTCTCTGTGAGCTGAATTATACGCCACAAAAACCAGATGGCAGCGTTGATATCAGCAAAGCTGTCGGTGTGAATGAGGCCTTTCAGGTTTCCAGGCAGTTCTGGAGCTTTCTGGTTGAAAACGGGTTCATTAAAAATCCAGAGGATTTTATTACGCCTATCCCGCATATGAGCTTTGTATGGGGTGAAAAAAATACTGAATTTTTGCGTAAACGCTACGAGGCGCTGAGTCAGCATCCGCTGTTTGAAGGGATGGAGTATTCGGAAGATCCTGCACAGATGGCAGAATGGATGCCTCTCGTGATGCAGAATCGTAAACCTGGTGAAAAACTCGCCGTTACACGCAGCCTTAATGGTACAGATGTTAACTTTGGCGCCTTAACACATCTGCTGACAAAATATCTTAAAGAGAGTGGTCACTGCACCATTAACACCGGTCATGATGTTCTGGATATTACACGTGACCCGGCGGGTGGCTGGCAGCTCAGAGTGCATAATCTGACAGTCAACACACAGTTTACTGTTAAGGCGAAGTTTGTATTTATCGGGTGCGGTGGTGGTGCTCTGCCATTACTCCAGAAAACCGGTATTCCTGAATCACGCGGTGTAGGTGGTTTCCCCGTGAGCGGGCAATTCCTGCGGTGTAAAAACCCTGACATCATCGCGCGTCACGGTGCCAAAGTGTATGGCAAGGCATCAGTTGGTGCACCACCAATGTCTGTACCTCATCTTGATACAAGAATGATCGATGGCAAGCGTGCACTGCTGTTCGGGCCATATGCCGGGTTCTCAACACGCTTCCTTAAAAAAGGTTCGCTCCTCGACCTGCCTAAATCTGTTAAAACAGGCAATATTCTGCCAATGCTGGCGGTTGCCCGTGATAACTGGGACCTGACACGGTATCTGATTCAGCAGGTAATGGAATCAAATAAAGAGCGTATTAACGCGCTGCGTGATTTTATTCCTGATGCACAAGCTGAAGACTGGGAGCTGGTTACAGCAGGCCAGCGTGTGCAGATTATTAAAAAAGATGCAGCAAAAGGTGGCGTGCTTCAGTTCGGTACGGAGGTTATTTCGAGCCAGGATGGTTCGGTTGCTGCACTGCTTGGTGCTTCTCCCGGTGCATCAACTGCAGCCCCGATTATGCTGTCAGTGCTGAAGAAATGCTTTGCAGATAAATTGCCTGAATGGGACGCTAAGCTTAAGGAAATTGTGCCTTCTTACGGTCAGAAACTGGCTGATAATCCTGAACTGTGTCGCAAGCTGCGTGAGAAGACATCTGAAATACTGAAACTTAACAACCCAGGGCGGGCAGAGGTCTGAAAAGACCTCTTATAACGGGTCAGATATCGACATATCCGGCCTGTACCACCAGCATTGTTCAGGTGCCCGGGGGCGAGGTAAAAAATCCTCCGGGTTGCCATCAAAAGTGACCGTGTTGGTGGGGGTCTCCTGTAATGAGACCTCAGTGCATACTAACAGTCCGCCCTCTGCCTTTAAAAAGGCATTGAGCTTTGCCATCATCAGGCAGACCATGAGTTCCGTTGTAGGATCTCCCGGGGTGACGACGATGCGCTGAGCACGTTCGGGTTCGTTTGCTTCAAACCATAATAGTAGCGGGTCATCCTCTGCCAGTTGCAGGGCATGGTCGAGTTTTTCATCAATGAAATGATGCCAGGTACTTTTTGCCTGCTGAAAAGAGACCGGCATATTGCCAGAACCATCAAGCGGAGCAGGGCTTGTGCTGGCGAGGCGCACAGTTACAAATTCATTGTGACCATGGGGAAGGGCGCAGCGTTCGCTTGCTCCGTGTATCAGTCTGTGCCCCATGGAAAAACGACGGGTAAAAACAAGATCAGGCATGTGGCGCAGGCCCGTTATAATTTTCCCATCCAGCTTTGCGCAGGTCGCAGGCAGGGCAGTGACCGCACCCATGCCCCCATGCATGAGCCGGGCCACGTTCACCCATGTAGCAGGTATGACTTTCCTGATTGATGAGTGTGACGAGGGATTGCCCTCCAATATTTTCTGCCAGGCGCCATGTTTCGGCTTTATCGATCCACATCAGAGGAGTGTGCAGCACGTAGCGACTTTCCATGCCCAGATTTAACGCGACCTGCACGGCTTTAATCGTATCGTCACGGCAATCCGGATAGCCGGAATAGTCTGTTTCGCACACGCCGGTAATAATATGACGAATACCACGACGGGCAGCCAGAGCTGCGGCAAAAGTCAGAAAAATAATGTTGCGGCCGGGTACAAAGGTATTGGGCAATCCGTTTTCGGCCATCGCAATTTCTGCATTGCGTGTCAGTGCCGTTTCAGAAATATCGCCCAGAGCCCCCAGAGCAAGGGTGTGATCCTCACCAAGGCGTTCAGACCATAATGGATTAAGCACCGTCATACCCTCTCTGAGGGTTTTGCGACACTCAAGTTCAATAGCATGGCGCTGACCGTAATCGAAACCAAGCGTTTCGACACGGCCGAACTGAGCCAGCGCCCAGGCGAGACACGTTGCAGAATCCTGACCGCCTGAAAATAGTACGAGAGCAGATTCATTCAGATAATGCGACGGAAAGGTCATAACTTAGGGGATACCTGTCAGTTTATGCGTTTGCAGAGACAGACCCCATTGAGGGTGCTGCAGACAGTAGCGGATAGCGGCCTGTATGTTGTCCTGCTGATTGGCACCATCCATTGGCTGGAGCCAGAAATGTTTAAAATCAAGAGCGGTAAGTGACGTGGGATCAAGCCCAGGCTGAGGATAAACCAGCTTCAGCTCGGTGCCACTCGTCTGGACAAGGTCAGTGCCTGCTTTGGGGCTGATACATACCCAGTCTATCGTTTCGGGTGCGGCAATAGTGCCATTGCTTTCGACAGCTACTGAAAAGCCCTGTTTGTGCATAGCACTGATCAGAGCGTCATCAAGCTGAAGGAGTGGCTCGCCCCCGGTAAAAACAACGAGCCGATGGCTGTAAGAATCGCTATCAGCAGGCCACTGCAAAGCAATGGCAGAGGCAAGATTTTCAGCTGTTTCAAACTTACCGCCGCCAGGGCCATCGGTGCCGATAAAATCAGTATCGCAGAACTGGCACTGTGCTTTTTCACGGTCTTCAGAGCGACCGCTCCACAGGTTGCATCCTGTGAAACGGCAAAACACGGCGGCTCGTCCGGCCTGACCACCTTCACCCTGAAGTGTCAGAAAGATTTCCTTTACTGAATACGTCATCAAATAAAAGCCGGTTTATGGTTGCTCATGCAGGTGCGTGTACTGGTACGGCATCCAGGCCGATACCTGTTGTATGCATACCAAGACGATCAAGCAGCTTACGATCTCTCTGCGCCTGAGGGTTGGGGGTTGTGAGCAGGCGTTCACCGTAGAAGATTGAGTTAGCACCCGCCAGGAAGCACAGGGTCTGTGTCTCATCGCTCATGTTTTCACGACCTGCTGCCAGACGCACACGACTTTTTGGCATGGTGATTCGTGCAACAGCAATCATGCGTACAAAATCTATGGGATCAACGGTCTCAGCTTCACCCAGAGGGGTTCCTTTAACGCGTACAAGCAGGTTAATGGGCACGCTTTCAGGGTGAACGGGCAGGGTAGCCAGGGCAGCAATCAGGCCAGCACGGTCTGTTTCATTTTCTCCCATGCCGACAATACCGCCACAACAGACGTTAATACCTGCATCACGTACGTTTGAGAGTGTATCCAGACGATCCTGATAGGTGCGGGTTGTAATAATTTCACCGTAAAATTCAGGAGATGTATCAAGGTTGTGGTTATAATAATCGAGGCCTGATTTTTTAAGTTTCTCAGCCTGGTCTGTATCGAGCATACCCAGCGTTACACAGGTCTCAAGTCCCAGTTCCTTCACGCCCTCAATCATAGAGCAGACTGTTTCCAGGTCGTGCTCTTTAGGCGAACGCCAGGCGGCCCCCATGCAGAAGCGGCTTGCACCTGCGCTTTTTGCTTTACGTGCTTCTTCCAGAACTGTCTCAACCGCCATCAGACGGTCAGCTTTCACGCTTTCTTCATGCCTGGCGCTTTGTGGGCAGTAGGCACAGTCCTCAGGGCATCCACCGGTTTTAATAGAGAGAAGAGTTGAGATCTGAATATCGGTCGGGTCAAAGCTGGCACGATGTATTGCCTGTGCACGAAACATCAGCTCAGGAAACGGGAGGTCAAGCAGGGCCTGAATTTCAGCAACAGTCCAGTCATTGCGACACTGGGGTGCACCAGAAGAGAAGGGGGCGATAGGCGAACCGTCAGCCATAATATATGCAATCCTGAATATTGAGAGATAGAGAATGGGGCGAGTATAGTCGCTTTATAACATGAAAGCCAGCAGGAGAGATGCCCTCTGCTACAGAGAAGGAAGTCCGGCCTGCACCTGTTAATTTTTTAAGTTATAGTTCATAATAAGCAGTAAAAAAAGAGTTAAATGATCTTATATATCAGGTCATTTCTCTTGAAATTTAAGGGGGTATCTCAAGGATATGCAGATTCATTTTTCACCTTTTAAAAAGGGAATGGTTATTTTCGCACTGGCAGCAGGACTGACAGCATGCAGCCATCCTGATCAACCATCTGCCGATGCATCTCTGACCAAGACGACACAGGTTCGCACTCTGAGAGTACCTAATCCAGCAACTGTGTATTGCATAAAGCAGAAAGGGACTATTGAGATACGCAATGAAAGCAAGGGACAGATCACATACTGCCACTTACCAGATGGTACAGTGACCGAACAGTGGACCTTGTTTCGTCAGAACAATCCTGATCAGGCAGCGGCAGGAGCATCGAAATAACATCATTCAGTTGCGGGAGACTATCGGTTTCCCCCTCTGATATATAAATCCTATAAGATATATTATGCCAACTAAATGATAATACGACGGGAGAGCACCATATGTAATTTGTGGGTTCAACGCTATTGAAGTGGAATTTTTATAATTTTTTTCATTAATCCGGTTAAAATCTTAAATACTGATCAGAAAGTGAATTATTTGGTTGCTTGCATTTCAAACTACGAATGAATAAGTCACTATCAGAACATAGACCCTGTTTTTGAGGGAAATCAGATGACAGTCACAGCCAGTGTGCTTCAGGAACTGAAGAAATCAGAAGACGATCCGGTTAATCTTTTAAGGCGGGCATCTGAACTGCTGCCTGGTAAGATTGCCGTCATGTCATCTTTTGGCGCTGAATCTGCGCTGTTGCTGGCCTTCGTCGCTGAGGCTGATCCGACTTTGCCTGTGATTTTTCTGCAAACAGGTCAGCATTTTCCTGAGACTTTACGTTACCGTAAGGAGCTCGCTGAGAGACTGGGTTTGACAAACGTGCAGGACGCGGCTCCGCCCCCTGCCCGAATTGCCGAATTCGATCCTACAGGTGAGCTGTGGGCTTTCGACCCTGACGCCTGTTGCCGTATTCGCAAAGTTGAGCCGCTTGATACGGCCTGCCTGCCTTATCCTGTGCTTGTTACCGGGCGTAAACGTGGTCAGGCCATAACACGGCAGGCCTTGTCTGTTGTCGAAGTTAAAGATGACGGCCAGGTTCGTCTCAATCCTCTTGCCGCATGGTCAGCTGATGAGATCAGGCAGGAAATGGTGCGTCGTGACCTGCCTCCGCACCCCCTGGTTGCTGAGGGTTACCCTTCAATCGGATGTGCGCCATGCACACATTCTGTAAAAGAGGGGCAGGATGCACGGTCAGGACGATGGGCCGGCCTTGCCAAGACAGAATGCGGTATTCACACAGCCCGCTAAGGTGCATGCTGTGACGGTTTAATTTACTTTTTAGAAACAGGTTTTTATCCATTATGGACCATTTAGATCAGCTTGAGGCTCAGAGCATTTTCATTCTGCGTGAGGCCTATCGTAAATTGCGTCCTCTGGCCATGTTATGGTCTCTGGGCAAAGACTCAAACGTCATGGTGTGGCTGGCGAAAAAAGCCTTTCTGGGTCGCGTGCCTTTTCCTGTCATGCATGTTGATACAGGCAAAAAATTTCGTGAAATGTACGAATTTCGCGATGAATATACAAAAAAATGGGAGCTTGATCTGCTCCTTGGGGATTGCCCGCCTGTAGAGGAAATGGACCCTTCTCTTCCTCCGGCTGCCCGTTCGGCTGCCCGTAAAACGGCTGGTCTTGCGGCTATGATTGAGAAGCACCGCCTGCAGGGTGTTATTGCCGGCATTCGTCGTGACGAACAGGGTACCCGTGCTAAAGAGCGCGTTTTCAGCCCTCGTGGTGCCAGCCATAAATGGGATATCCGCAATCAGCCTCCCGAGTTCTGGGACCAGTATGCCACCCCGCATGAAGAAGGTATGCATATTCGTGTTCATCCTCTTCTTTCATGGAGAGAGATTGATATCTGGCGTTACATCGAGCGTGAAGGTATCCCCCTGGTCGATCTGTATTTTGCAAAAGATGGTAAACGTTATCGCTCTCTGGGTGATCAGGATATTACCAGTCCGGTTGAAAGTAATGCCTCAACACTTGCTGAGGTTATTGCAGAGCTGGAAACGACACGGACATCTGAGCGTTCAGGCCGCGCGATGGATCATGAGTCTGAGGATGCCTTCGAACGTCTGCGTGTTGCAGGTTATCTCTGATATTTAGTGCGGACAGGAAAGATCATGACCCAGAGCAATACTTTTTCTCACGAAGCAGCAACGCCAATTGTTATTGTTGGCCATGTCGATCATGGTAAATCTACTTTTATTGGCCGGCTGCTGCACGATACAGATAATCTGCAGGATGGTAAGGTCGCCCAGATTATTGAATCATCTAAAAAACGTGGCCTCAAAATTGAGTGGAGCTTTCTGCTCGACTCTTTGCAGATTGAACGTGACCAGGGCGTTACGGTTGATTCAACCCGTATCCCGTTTCATCTGAACAAACGTGAATTTGTTATTGTTGATGCCCCCGGCCACCGCCAGTTTTTGCGTAATATGATAACCGGTGCCGCCGATGCAGAGGCCGCTGTGCTGGTTGTTGATGCAGCCGAAGGCGCTCAGGAGCAGACACGTCGTCATGCAATGCTGCTGCATCTTATCGGCATCAGGCACGTCATCGTTCTGCTCAATAAAGCGGATCTTCTTGATTTTGATCAGAAAAAAATTGAGGCCGTTCAGAAGTCAGTGACTGACCTGCTGGAGAAACTGCATCTGAAAGCTGCCGTTTTTGTTCCGGCTTCTGCTCGTGATGGTGATAATATTGCGGCACGTTCAGAGCGTACACCATGGTACAAAGGTCCGACACTGACAGAAGCGCTGTCAGCTGTTCCCTCACCTGAATCCCGTAACGAGCTGCCTCTGCGTCTGCCGGTGCAGGATGTTTATCGTTTCGGAGATAAACGCTATGTTGCCGGTCGTATCGAACGTGGTCGTGTTCGCGTTGGTGAAACGGTCATTATTGGCACACAGAAAACACCTGCCCGTATTGCCTCTATCGAAAGCTGGCACACAGCCCCGCAGATTTCTGCCGTTTCAGGGCAGTCTGTCGCTGTAACGCTTGAGCCGGATGTTATCCCCGATCGTGGTGATATTCTGTTTCAGCCCGAGGCGTCTCCTGTGAGTGCATCACGCATTAAAGCCCGTCTGTTCTGGCTGCGTCAGGAACCGCTGCATGTTGGTGAGAGCTTTAAGCTGCGCCTGGCGACAGCAGAGCATGATGTAACAATTGCATCGATTGACAGTGTACTTGACCTTGAGAACCTGACCCAGAACCCTGGCGATGAAGTGCCTGCTGAAGGTTTTGCTGAGGTTACACTTGCCGCTTCAGAAAATATTCTGTTTGACCCTTTTACACCGGGTACCGCTGATGGTCGTGGTGTTCTGGTTGATCGTCAGCAGCGTATCGTTGGCGGTGCACCGCTGATTGATGCGGCTGCAGTTGCTCAGGGCGAAAATGCTATTCACCCCAGTGCAAGCCGTGTAACGCAGGCTGACCGTGCACGTCAGGCTGGCCATCGCAGTGGCGTGTACTGGCTGACCGGGCTTTCCGGCTCAGGGAAAAGTACTCTGGCCCGCGGTGCAGAGGCTCAGCTTTTTGCTCAGGGCCTTAATGTAAGTGTGCTTGATGGGGATACGCTGCGTGCAGGCCTGTGCAAAGACCTTGGTTTTTCAGAAGAAAGCCGGACAGAAAATGTTCGTCGTGCAGCTGAAGTGGCCAGAATTCTGAGTGATGCAGGTCAGGTTGTTCTTGTCGCCCTGATTTCCCCGTTACGTTCTGATCGTGCTCTCGCACAGCAGATTATTGGCTCAGATTTTAATGAAGTCTTTGTTGATGCTGCTCTTTCTGTGTGTGAACAGCGTGACCCTAAAGGGTTATATGCAGCAGCCCGTGCCGGAAAAATTTCAGGTTTCACCGGTATCGATGCGCCGTATGAAGCTCCTGAAAGTCCTGCCCTGCGCCTTGAAACAGCTGACAATGGTGCTGATGCGGGTGTAAAAAAACTGACAGACTTTATTAAAGGCAATGTAGCTCTTGCTGCATCTGCGCGTAAAACTCTGTAGTCACCTGTTTAGTGTCATGGGCTAACGCTTGCTTATGGTAGCCGGAAAAATGAAAAAAGCTTTTGCTCTCTTCTGGCAGGGAGGAGATTCCACCCTGCCCGGCTATCGTCTGTCACTTACTGTGACACTCGTCTGGACCGGTTTTTTTATTATTTTGCCTCTTTTTGCTCTGGCATTGCGTCCCTGGCAAAATGGTTTTGGCATGGTTTTGAACGAGCTGCATGATACACGTATGTTTGCAGCGTTATGGACCAGTTTTTCGAGTGCGGTTGCTGCTGCACTCTTAAATATTCCTCTGGGTTTGTTTCTGGCATGGATGCTGGTTCGCGGTCACCTTCCTGGCCGTAAAATGGCTGATGCTCTGATTGATCTGCCACTTGCTATTCCAACTGCGGTGTCAGGCATTACACTGGCTACGCTCTACAGCCCCAGAGGCTGGCTTGGTGCTCCTCTGTCCAAAATAGGCATTGATGTTGCCTATACCCGCACGGGTATTGTTCTGGCTCTTATGTTTGTTGGCCTGCCTTTTATGGTCAGGACAATTGAGCCTGTTTTAAAAAACCTGCCCCACGAGCTTGAAGAGGCAGCCAGACTTCTTGGCGCCAGACCCCGGCAGGTTATAGGGCGGGTTCTGCTCGCACCCCTTATCCCCACAGTTATAACCGGATTTGGCCTCGCTTTTGCGCGGGGTATGGGCGAATATGGCTCTGTTATTTTTATTGCGGGTAATCAGCCGTTTAAAAGTGAAATAGCACCTTTACTTATTGTCGTGCGCCTGCAGGAGTTCGATTATTCCGGTGCTACGGCTATCGCTCTTATTTTGTTGCTGATTTCTTTTCTGTCTCTGATTTTTGTCGGCGCCGTTCGCAAAAAACTCTCAGTCTGGACATCTGCATCATGACCCGCTTTTTTCTGTGGTGCGCAACCTGGGGCCTGATAGGCCTGGTTTTGCTGATGCCACCAGCTGTTATTCTTGCTGAAGCACTGAGTCATGGCATTATGCCCGCTCTGAAAACGCTTCAGGACCCGGATGGTATTGCAGCGATTGAGCTGACACTTGAGGTGACTGTGGTTGCGGTCGTGCTGAATACGATATTTGGCATTCTTGCAGCCTGGCTTCTGACCCGCTTTCGTTTTCCGGGGCGAGGTCTGTTGCTGGTGCTGGTCGAACTGCCTCTGAGCATTTCTCCTGTTGTTTCTGGTCTGGTCTGGCTTTTGTTGTTTGGTGCGCAGGGCTGGTGGGGTTCTGCACTTGATCGTATGGGGATCCAGATCGCTTTTGCGGTGCCTGGTATCATTCTGGCGACATTATTTGTTACCCTGCCCTATGTTGTGCGCACACTTATCCCATTGATGGAGCAGCAGGGGCGTGATGCTGAAGAGGCCGCAACTCTGGCAGGTGCAGGGTTTTGGCAAATTTTGTTCAGAGTGACATTGCCTGGTGCACGGGTTGCGTTATTTTCTGGTGTTCTCATGACAACAGCCCGTGCAATGGGCGAGTTTGGTGCGGTTTCTGTGGTGTCAGGGCATATCCCGGGGCTGACAGAAACAATGCCTTTACATATTGAAAGCCTGTATAATGGTTATCAGACGGTGGCAGCCTTCACGATGGCAGCTCTGCTTGCTTTTATGTCGATGACCGTTGTTTTTTTACGTTCACTTCCTGATTTTATGAACCGCCCCCGGGAAGATCCCTCATGAGTGTTGTTGTTGAAAACCTGATCAGATGTGCTCCCGGTAGTGAGCGCATATTACTCAGTGATGTGTCATTGTCAGTCGAAAGCGGTGCATTTGTCGCCCTTGTCGGGCCATCAGGTGCAGGTAAAACCACCCTTTTGCGTGCTATCGCCGGCCTTGATAAATATGATTCAGGAACTGTTTCCCTGAACGGAGAGACCCTGGCCAGCATTCAGGAGAGAGCGGGAAAAGTCGGTTTTGTGTTTCAGAGCTACGCACTTTTCCCGCATATGACAGTTGCCCGTAACATCAGTTTCGGCCTGGATGTTTTGTCAAAGGCGCAGCGTCCGTCAGCATCTGAGATTTCGGCTCGTGTGCAGGAATTATTAGACCTTATGCAGATTCCTGATCTGGGTAAGGCTTACCCTTCCCGCCTGTCTGGCGGTCAGCGTCAGCGCGTGGCCCTTGCCCGTGCGCTCGCAACGCGTCCTGATGTGTTGCTGCTTGATGAGCCCTTTGGTGCTCTTGATCCGATTGTGCGCCGTGCAATCAGAACCTGGCTTCGTGCGTTACATGATCAGCTTGGCCTGACAACTATTCTCGTCACTCATGATCAGGAAGAAGCACTTGAAGTTGCGGATCGTATTGTCGTGATGCAGCACGGGCGTATTGTGCAGAATGCAAGCCCGGCCCAGCTTGATGAAGCACCCGAAACAGCCTTTGTGATGGAGTTTCTGGGAGAAGCCGTCAGTTTTAAAGGTGTCATCCAGGCTGATACAGGTCTTTTTATACCTGACGAAGCCGGTGTTTTGCCGTTTGCAACCTCATGTCCTGCCGGCCCGGCAGAAGCAATGATACGACCGTTTGAGATTTTTCCTGAAAATGCAGCAACCGGGGGTAAGATTGCGCTGGTGCGTCATGGCCGGCGCAATGGTTTTCTGCATTATTCAGCACAGTTGCCTGAGCGTAGTGTGCCAGTATTTTTTCCGGTGCATACAAAGCACCAGTCCGTTTCTGATTCCTGCCAGGGGTTAAATATTGCAGAGGCCCGTCTTTTCAGAAATGGACAGAGGATTGTTTGATTTCACGTAAAAAACTGTTATTATGCAGCATATACTGGCTGTTTTTCGTCAGATAACAGTATTTTATCAACGATATGCCGGCGTGAATTTCTGCCGGCCTGGCTTCAGATGTGTTGTGAGAGTGTGAAATGGACCGTAGAAATAACCGCCGTGACACAGAAGGGTCGAGTGTTCTGACCGCGAACAATCTGCTTGATGGTCGTATTGTCTGGCTGGCGGCAGATGGATCGTGGCAGCCTTTCCTCAAACAGGCCAGAGTGTTTGATAATACTGAAATTGAGCAGATTCTGCCCAAATATCAGGGTCTGGCTCAGCAGGAAGGTCTGGTTGGCATTTATGGGGTGCAGGTCACTCTGACAGATGCGGGGCCGGTGCCTGTGACAACACGTGAAATTATACGTGCTGATGGCCCAAGCACACACCCTCAGTTTGCTCCTTCGGCCTCCTGATCTGCCTGTCTGGATTTTATTTTTCTTCTTCAGTCAAAGTCGGTAAAAAATGCCCCAAACTCCTCACCCTGCCCTGTCTGTCGGGCGCTATTCTTATGATGCTGTTGATAAAGCTTTTTTAAAGCAGCGCATTGCCCAGTTTCGTGATCAGGTGGCACGCCGTATGTCCGGTGAGCTGACGGAAGAAGAGTTTAAACCGCTTCGGCTGATGAATGGCCTTTATCTGCAGCTCCACGCATACATGCTGCGTGTTGCTATTCCCTATGGTGTTGTCAGCTCTTCACAGATGCGCACTCTGGCGCATATCGCAGAGCGTTATGACCGGGGATACGGGCATTTTACCACCAGGCAGAACATTCAGTTTAACTGGATTAAGCTTGAAGATACGCCGGAAATTCTTGAGCTTCTGGCCGAAACTGAAATGCACGCTATTCAGACAAGCGGCAACTGTATCCGCAACGTAACGGCAGATCAGTTTGCCGGTACCGCCAGTGATGAGGTGCTCGACCCGCGTGTATATGCTGAAATTTTGCGTCAGTGGTCTACCCTGCACCCGGAATTCACCTTTCTGCCGCGTAAGTTCAAAATTGCTATTTCAGGCAGCCCAAGAGACCGTGTTGCAGCACGCTTTCATGATATTGGCCTTAAAGCGCATCCGGGCAAAGATGGCCGTACTGTTTTCGAGGTTTATGTCGGTGGTGGCCTTGGGCGTACCCCCGTTGTCGGCGTTAAGCTGTGTGACGACCTGCCTGAAGAACATCTGATCGCTTATCTTGAGGCGATTTTGCGTGTGTATAATGCTTTTGGCCGTCGCGATAATATCTATAAGGCTCGTATTAAAATTCTGGTGCAGGCTCTTGGTGCCGAAAAATTCCTTGAGCATGTTAATGCCGAATTCGCTGCGATGGACAAAGCCCGCTACAAACTGCCTGAAAGCGTGGTGGAGGATATCCGTGCCCGTTTTGGTGCTCCTGTTTTTCTGCCTCCTGAAGATGCGGCAGAGAAGCTTGCTCAGCAGCGTAAAGCTGACCAGGAGTTTGATGCCTGGGTGAATACCAATACGCATCAGCATAAACAGCCTGGCTATATTTCTGTTACCGTCTCATGCAAACCTCCCGGTGGTATTCCCGGTGATGTGACGGCTGAACAGATGAATGTTCTGGCTGATCTTGCCGATCAGTACAGTTTTGGTGAGCTGCGTATTACACACGTGCAAAACGTTGTGCTGGGTCATGTGCGCCAGGATGCGCTCTATGCGCTGTGGAAAACCCTTCAGACCTATGCTCTGGCAACTGCAAATGCGGGCTTTATTACTGATATTATTGCCTGCCCGGGGCTGGATTACTGCTCGCTTGCTAATGCGCGCTCCCTTCCCATCTCTCAGAAAATCAGCGAACGCTTCTCCAGCCCCGAGCTGCAGCGCGAAATTGGCACTTTGCGCCTGAATATTTCGGGCTGCATTAATGCCTGTGGTCATCATCATGCTGGCCATATCGGCATTCTCGGTGTAGATAAACGCGGACAGGAAGCGTTTCAGATTACTCTTGGTGGCGCGTCTGACCAGAGCGAAGTGTCCATCGGGCAGATCCTCGGCTCAGCACTGTCTGAAGATGAAACCGTTGATGCGATTGCACGTATCATTGACACCTATCTTGCCAGCCGTAAGGCCGGTGAGCAGTTTATTGAGACGTGCCGCCGTTTAGGTAATGCACCGTTCAAGGATGCCGTTTATGCCTCTGCTTAAAAATGGTCAGATTCAGGATGATACCTGGGTTGTAGTTTCAGAGCAGGATACTCTGCCATCGGGGGATATCCTTGTGCCGCTCAGTCAGCTTGATGCTGGTATCGCGCAGAAAAATGGCAGAGAGGGGCGTCTTGGTGTCGTCCTGGCCTCTGGTGATGAGGTTGAGAGCTTACGGAATTTTGTCTCTCAGCTTGATGCCGTAGAGGTGGTATTTCCTGTGTTTCGTGATGGTCGTGGTTTTACCCAGGCGCGTGCTTTGCGCGAGCATCTCAGGTTTGCCGGTGATATTCGCGCATCTGGTCATATCCTGCCTGACCAGTATGAGTTTTTGCTGCGTTGTGGTGTAACCGATGTTGTTCTGCCTGAAGGGGCTGATGTCGCCGCATGGGAGCGTGCGCATAAAGCCTTTACCGTAGCTTACCAGCCCTCAGTGCAGAACGAACGCGCTGAAGGCTTTGCTTTGCGTCGCCGTCTTTTTTAGAGCTGTCTCATTTCTGACCGGCTCAAAACGCCCTCTGTTAAAGAGGCTTTTTTTCAGAAGGCTCTGACAAATATTGTCAGAGCCTATCTTGGTTTTGCTTTAAAAACAACGAGGTGGAGTTTTGAGGTTACGCCAGAAGCCCACACGTTGTTAACTGGTCAAAATGGTCTGACAACAATTGTTGCTTTCTGGCATGAGATATTACCGCTAACACCAGTAATCTGGTGGTGGGCTGAACCTCAAAACTCACAGCTACGTTTATATGTGCTTATCAGCCGCAATGCTGACGGGCGGATGATTGCTGAAATTGTCCGGCCATGGCGTATCTGGTCCATTGCCGGGTCTTCTGATCGTAAAGGAA
Source organism: Acetobacter sp. DmW_043 (assembly GCF_002153485.1). Lineage (NCBI taxonomy): Bacteria > Pseudomonadati > Pseudomonadota > Alphaproteobacteria > Acetobacterales > Acetobacteraceae > Acetobacter > Acetobacter sp. DmW_043. The sequence continues at coordinate 139,418 of NZ_JOMN01000013.1, forward strand.
AAAATAAAGGGGGCGCAGCGGCTATACGCCGTATGCGCGCATGTTTAAAAAATGGCAGTCTGGTTGCTATTACCCCTGACGGGCCACGTGGTCCTCGTCGTATTGTGCAGCAGGGCACGCTGGCTCTGGCCTCACTGACAGATAAACCGGTGGTGCCTGTGGGTGCATCCTGCTCTGGTTTTCGTTTAAAATCATGGGATAAAATGTTTTTTCCTCTGCCTTTTGGTCGGGGTGCTTTTGTTTGTGCTGATCCGATTTATCCCGATAGAAAAAATGAAGAAGCAACTCATCAGCTGACCGAAAGTCTGACCAGGCAAATGATGCTGGCGGAAGAAAAAAGATGCCACAGGACAGTATCAGCCTCCTCTGCTTTTTTTCATCCTCTGAAAATTACCCCTTCCTGCCTGTGGTATGGTGCTGCAAGCGTTTTATCACCTGCTTTGCCATTTCTCCTTCGCTGGCGTCAGAGCAAAGGTAAAGAGCTGCCATCCCGTGTACGTGAGAAAATGGGGTTTGCGACATGCTCTCGTCCCAGTGGAAAGGTGATATGGTTCCATGCCGCCAGTGTTGGTGAAGTTGTTTCAGTTTTGCCGCTTGTCGAAAGTTGTCTGACATATAATCCTGACTGTCATGCGCTTGTGACAACAGGTACGGTGACAGCTGCTCAGCTTGTCGAAAAAAGAAAAAATACTTTAAAAACAAATAATAATATCATTCATCAGTTTGTACCGTTTGATGTGCCCCGCTGGGGTAAGAGATTTTTGTCTTACTGGCAGCCTCAGGTTGCCGTTTTTACTGAGAGTGAGCTGTGGCCAAATCTTTTCGGCCTGTGTCATGCTAAAAATCTTCCGGTAATCCTGGTCAACGGGCGAATGTCAGAGCGTTCACTGGCCACATGGTCAAAAGCACCTGATGTTATTCGTCGTATGCTTGAGCGGTGTCGCTGGGTTTTTCCGCGCTCGGCGCAGGATAAAGCGCATTTTTCCGCCTTTGGCCGTCTGAATTATGGCCCCACAGGCGATATTAAAATGGCCGCCCCGCCTCTGCCTGTTGATGAAAAAGCTTTGCTGCAGGTGAAAAAATGCACTGAGGGGCGTCCGGTTTTTCTGGCAGCCTCCACGCATGAGGGTGAAGAAGAGATCATTTTGCAGGCTGCTGCTCTTGCAAGAAAAAAAATACCACAACTTCTGACAGTTATCGTTCCCCGGCATCCTGAGCGTGGTAATGTTGTTGCCGCTCTTGCCGGGGGGGCGCCACGCCGTTCGATGGGGGCGCTCCCTGACAGCACTACGCCCGTATGGGTGTGTGATACTCTGGATGAGCTGGGTTTGTTTTACCGTGTTTCAGACTGCGTATTTATCGGCAACAGCCTGGAAGAGGTTAAGGGGCATGGTGGCGGGCATAATCCGCTTGAGCCTGCCCGGCTTGATAATGCCCTGGCCACGGGGCCGCTGATCCAAAACTTTACCGATGCTTTTGAAATGCTTGGTCAGAGTGTCACAGTAACGCGTTCAGCAGAAAGCCTGGCAGAGTGGGTCATCTCTGTGTTGTCAGACAAACAGGTGATGATGGCGCGTGCGATCGCCGCTAAAGAAGCTATTGCCGGTCACTCAGGTTTACTGATGACGTTAACAGAAAAAATTATGGCCCTGGTGCAGGCATGAGACAATCGCCTCTTTTCTGGCAAAAACAGCAAACAGGCTGGCAGTCATTACTGCTTTCACCTTTAGCCTGGGGCGTTAAGCTCATTGCAGCAGGAAAAGAGAGGCAGCGTAGTTTTAAGGCGCCTGTGCCGGTTTTATGCTGTGGTAATATAACAACCGGAGGCACTGGTAAGACAACAGTCGTAATCGACTTTGCTGTTCGCTTAAAAAATAAAAATATTACGCCGCATATTTTACTGCGTGGCTACGGGGGCAAACTCAAAGGGCCCGTTCAGGTTGATCTGACACGTCATACAGCTGAAGATGTAGGGGATGAAGCACTGCTGCTCGCAGCAGTAAGCCCGACATGGATCGGTGGAAACCGTGCTTTATCAGCGCGTGCGGCCGTGGCCCGTGGTGCACAGTGCCTGATTATGGATGATGGTTTTCAAAACTTTACCCTCCATAAAGATTTTTCTTTGCTGATTATTGATGGTGCGGCAGGCCTGGGAAACGGACAGGTTCTTCCTGCCGGTCCGTTGCGGGAAAGTCCGCAACGGGCACTGTCACGTGCTTCTGCGATTATAATAATTGGTGAGGATAAGACAGGCTTTCTGTCACGTTATGCAGGCAGTTTCCCGCCAGAAAAAATCATACAGGCGGGTTTGCAAACCTGTTTTGCTGACAGCATTGCGCTGAGAGATAAAAACTGTATTGCTTTTGCTGGGATAGGCCGACCTGGTAAGTTTTTTGACAGCCTGGCGAAGGCTGGTATTACCCTGGTGAAAACCATATCTTTTGCTGACCATCATTTTTATAAAACTGCAGAGCTTGAGTGTTTGCAGGCTCTGGCGGGTGAACATCAGGCACAGCTTGTGACAACGCCTAAAGATTATGCCAGATTACCGGAGTTTTTTCGCTCCGTTGTCAGCGTAACAGATGTGGAGCTGGTCTGGCAGGATGATGCAGTGCCTGAGAAAATTTTGCATACACTCATGCCGGAGACAGGCTTGTGAGCTTTTTTAATAAGAAAACGGCTCTGATGAAAGCTGAGGCTCTGCTTTGCTCTGTTGTGCTGGCATGCCTGAAAAAAGCAGGTCCTGTGAGGGCTTCAGACATAGCCGGAAAATTTTGCCGGCTTCTTGGTCCGTTTCTGCCGCCGTCAAAAATTGCTGACCGTAATTTGCAGATGGCTATGCCTGAGCTGACATCAAAGCAAAGGCAGGATATTATTCGTGGAGTATGGGAAAACCTTGGGCGTACTGCTGGCGAGTTTCCTCATCTTTCCACACTCAGAGAAAATACGCCTGAGGGGCAGCCTGGTTATGAGGTGCAGGGAGCTGAGCATCTGAAGGCACTGGCTCAACATCAGGGGCCTGTTCTGTTTGTTTCAGGCCATATAGGAAACTGGGAGATGCTGCCCCCGGCGGTTGCACGCTACGGCACTCCTTTTGCTTCGTTTTACAGAGCGGCGGGCAACCGGAAGGTTGATGCGATGATCCGTTCTTTGCGTGATGCCGCGATGGGCCCCGACCCTGTGCCATTATTTGCTAAAGGAGCTGAGGGCGCCAGGGCGGCTTTACGTTATGTGGCAAAAAGTGGCAGGCTGGGCATGCTGGTTGATCAGAAAATGAATGACGGCATAGAAGCGCGCTTATTTGGTCTGCCGGCTATGACGGCCCCTGCACTGGCCAGTATGGCACTTAAATATCGTTGCCCGGTTATTCCGGGGTATGTTGTGCGTCTTGGCCCTGCCCGTTTGCGTATTGTGGTTGAGCCGCCCATGGTTTTGCCGCAAACAGGCGATAAACAGCAGGATCTGGCAACATTAGTGCAGATGATTAATGACCGCCTTGAAAGCTGGGTAAGACAAAAGCCTGAAAGCTGGTTGTGGTTACATCGGCGCTGGCCTAAATCGTTATATCGTAAAACACGCTGAGACAGATCCCAGCTGAATTTATATGTCGGAGTGCATGGTATGTCTTCTGTTCTGAGCCCCTCTGTTGCTTATCGTCTGGAGGCAGCGCGCGCAGTTGTAAGTGATGCAGCTCGTCTTGCTATGTCGATGCGCCCTCCTTCAGGCGGGCCGGTTGCAACGCAGAAATCTTCCCAGGACTGGCTGACAGAGACTGACGGTGCCGTTGAGGCCTTTATTGCAGAGCGGATGAAAACGTTATTCCCTGATGATGGTTTTCAGGGGGAGGAAGAAGGTGTCGTACGTGCCGGTGCTCTGCGCTGGGTTGTCGACCCGATTGACGGGACATCAAACTATGCGCGTGGTCGCAATCGCTGGTGTGTCTCTCTGGGGCTGCTTGAAGGTGATGAGCCAGTTGCCGGCGTGATAGAGGCGCCTGCTCTGGGTGAAGTATATACAGCGCTGCGAGGACATGGAGCATTTCTTAACGGCAGGCGCATTCACGCTTCTTCGGTTAAAGATCCGGCCAGTGCCATGATTGAAATGGGCTGGAGTAATCGCGTTCCCAAAGATGTTTTTATTGAAAAAACTGATGCCATTATGGGGCTGGGTGCTATGCCTCGCTCAGGCGGGTCCGGCGCTCTGGCACTGGCAGATGTTGCCTGTGGTCGTCTCGATGGGTATGTCGAGATTGTTATTAACTTATGGGATGTTGCCGCTGCCCTGCCTTTGCTGGCTGAAGCGGGAGCCTGCGTTTCTCCCTTCCTGAAAACAGGCGGGTTAACCGGTGCCGCAACTATTCTGGCTGCGGCACCTCATATTGCCCGCCCTCTTTCTGAGGCAGTGAATATTCCTCTTGAATAAGAGGTTACAGTTCATCCTCTCTCTGTTAGCTTAATAAAATCAAAGGAAAAACACACCAGATGTTTTTCTGCCCGGGTATATGGAGATCATAATTATGCGGTCAGTTCGTCGTTTTTCTGCTTGTGCTTTAGCTGTCGGTGCAGTGGCCCTTTCCGGCTCTTCTCCGTCCCATGCGAGCGCAGCTCAGGATTATCAGACACTGGTTGATAAAGCCGCTCTGACTGTTCAGGATATTTTTCTTGGGGTGAAGCCGACCAGTGCTGTTGCGGTTGATCTGGCAAAAGCGCGTGCTGTCATGATCTGCCCTTCAATTTTCAGAATGTCAGTCGTGTTCGGTGGCTCTGGCGGTGGTTGCGTACTGCTGGCACGTGATGCCCGGGGCTCATGGTCTGATCCGGCATTTTATACAATGAGCTCCGGATCTTTTGGTATTCAGCTGGGCATTCAGAACTCTCAGACGATGTTCTTTATTATGACAGATCGCGGGCTGCAGGCTCTGCTTGACAGTCAGTTTCAGTTTAATGCGAATGCCAGTGCAAATTTTGCAACGATCAGCACGAATGCTGAAGCAGGTAACGCCGGAGCCAGAAATACTGACATTTATGTTGCACAGAAATCGCAGGGAGCTTTTGCCGGAGTTTCAATCGGTGGCAGCAAGCTGAAAGTAAACAGCGATGCAAACCGGCAATATTATAAACAGGTTGTTGGCCCGGAAGATATTCTCATTACAATGAGAGTTAATAATCAGGGTGCCGATCCGCTGCGAAGTGTACTGATGCGTTACAGCAAGCTCGCAGGCGTTAAGCAGGCGACATCGGCGGTGAAGGCCTCTGCTGCGGCCTCAGATGCAGTTGTATCTGACACAGTGCCTTCTTACTCAGCATCTAAAGGTGTTGGCACGGTAAAAAGTGAAACTTTGTCTCCGGCTAAGTAGCCTTTAACGCATAAAGGGTTTTTTCTTTTACCTGAAAAAACCCTTATTTTCTTTTATTTCGATAATAATTTTCAACATTTTTATTATGCTCTTTAAGGTCATTCGTAAAATTATGACCTCCCTCACCTGTTGCCATAAAATACAGGTCTGAACTTTTTGCCGGATGCGCTGCAGCATAAAGAGAGGAAAAACCAGGTGAGCAGACTGGCCCGGGAGGCAGCCCTTTATGCAGATAAGTATTATAGGGACTTTCGATCTGTAAATCAGCATGTGTTAAAGGCCGGTCAAGTGGCTCCAGTCCATTAGTAAGAGAAAAAATCACGGCAGGGTCAGTCTGTAGTTTCATCCCCTTGTGCAGGCGGTTAAGGAAAACACCAGCGACCTTAGAGCGTTCAGACGGCACAGAAGTTTCTTTTTCGATAAGAGATGCCAGAGTGATCAGCGCATTTTTGTCCGGTATTTTTTCATCTGCCTCGCGATCTTCCCAGATTTTCTCTACGGCGTGGGTCATAGCCTCCTGAGTGCGTTTCAGAAGTTCATCACGAGAGGTATTGCGCAGGTAAAGATAGGTCTGAGGCAGTACACTCCCTTCTCCTGGTCTTGCTATATGTCCGTTCAGAAAAGAGGCGTTATTAATTAATGCCTGTATCTGTGCGGCTGATAAACCTTCCGGAATTGTCAGCTTATGCATAATAGGGCGGCCATGACGTAAAACAGAAAGTGTTTGTTTTATAGAAGCATGGGCAGGGAAAAGAAGTTCTGCAGCGTGTAGCTGCCCGTCTTTTTTTGTAAGGAAAATAAAGAAAGAGGTCAGGCGTGCATAGAGGCCCCCCTGAGGGATAACGCCTTCATGCTGCAGTGTATTAATAATGCGGGCGTGATCGCCATGGTGTACCAGTACTGCGGTGTCCTGTCTTAGTGGACCTGGTACGACATATGCTTTTTTAAGCAAAAAAAATGTGCCTCCTGCTCCGGCAAGGAGCAGAAAGCACAAAAGGACGAAAAATTTACGCATTAGTTTTTAATTTCCGGCAGAAATAAAAAACTTTATCAGACGCGACGTACAATCAGACTGGCATTGGTGCCACCAAAGCCAAAGCTGTTAGAAAGTGCCACATCAATTTTTCTCTGCTGCGCAGTATGCGCTACCCGATCGATCACACTCTCACGAGATGGATTATCGAGGTTCAGTGTAGGTGGGGCAACATTGTCACGAATGGCAAGCATGCTGAAAATCGCTTCGATAGCGCCAGCTGCACCCAGCAGATGCCCGGTTGCTGATTTCGTTGATGACATAGCCAGAGACCTGGCAGAATCACCAAACAGACGCTCAACAGCTTCAAGCTCCAGATCATCTGCCATGGTTGAAGTGCCATGAGCATTAACATAGTTGATATCAGAGGCTGTGATATCTGCACTTTTCAGGGCGGCAGTCATAGCGCGGAAAGCACCATCATGCCCTTCTGCCGGTGCTGTAATATGATAAGCATCGCCAGACATGCCATAGCCGATAACTTCAGCATAAATTTTTGCACCGCGGGCTTTGGCGTGCTCGTATTCTTCGAGCACAACAACCCCGGCACCCTCTCCCATTACAAAGCCATCGCGGTCTTTGTCCCATGGACGGGATGCCTTCTGAGGCGTGTCGTTGAAACTGGTTGAAAGCGCTTTTGTTGCACAAAACCCTGCAATGCCTAATTTACAGACAGCAGCTTCCGTGCCGCCTGCAACCATTACATCAGCTTCGCCCAGAGCAATGATTTTAGCAGCATCGCCAATAGCATGTACACCTGAGGCACATGCTGTTACCACAGCGTGGTTAGGTCCTTTAAAGCCATATTTAATAGAAACATGACCTGAAACCAGATTAATCAGAGCTGATGGAATAAAGAAAGGTGAAACGCGGTTAGCGCGACCTTCTGCAACCTGTAATGATGTTTCATAAATCGTCTGCAGACCACCAATGCCTGAGCCGATCATTACACCTGTTGCGCAACGCTCTTCTTCAGTTGATGGTACCCAGCCGGAATCCTGAACAGCTTCTGTGGCCGCAATCATCCCCATACAGATGAAACGGTCCATTTTACGCTGGTCTTTGGTGGAAATCCACTCAGAGAGAGTTAATTTTCCCTCTGCGGCTGGCCCTTCAGGCACTTCACCAGCGACATGACAGGGAAGACCGGCAGGATCAAATGCGCTGATCTGAGCGATACCGCTTTCACCAGCAATCAGACGAGACCATACGTTCTCTACGCCGAGGCCCAGAGGCCCCACAATGCCCATGCCTGTAACGACAACGCGTCTACGGTCCTTGGCTGAATGTCGCAAATGAAATGGCTCCACATTTAAATAATTAATGTGGTCCCTCAACAGATCAGAGGGACCCTCTTAAAGACCTGAATAAGCTAATACTTATTTCAGGCAGCTTTTTGTTTTTCGATATAATCGATCGCATCTTTTACTGTTGCGATTTTTTCAGCTGCATCTTCAGGGATTTCGACATTAAAAGCTTCTTCGAAAGCCATTACCAGCTCAACGGTGTCGAGGCTGTCTGCACCCAGATCGTCAATAAAAGACGCTTCAGGTGTTACTTTGCTCTCTTCAACGCCAAGATGTTCAACGACGATTTTCTTAACTTTGTCAGCGATTTCGCTCATTTGTATCTATTTCCTGTGTGCCCAATATATAATTGGGACTGGTTATCCGAACCTAAAGCGGTCCGTCGTATCCTGATGCAACTTACGGTCTGAGCCTTAACGCTCATAGCCACGCAAAACAAGAGTGCCGGCCCATAGCATGTTTTTTATACACAAGCCAGTATCAACCACTCAAAATATATTCCAGATGGTTTCATGCAAGAACATCATATATGTCTACCTGGCATATTTGAAAAAAAAAAGCACGATTTCTATGGGCTGTTATCTGAAAGTCAGAGCATTGCCATGCCGCCGTTGACGTGTAGTACAGCGCCTGTCACCCATCTGGCCTCATCAGAGCACAGATAAAGTGCTGCTGCTGCAATATCCTTTGGCTCACCGAGCGTTCCCAGCGGAATTTTTGCCAGAAGTTTTTCTTTCTGGGCATCCGTCAGTACACTTGTCATCGGGGTATCAATAAAACCCGGGGCAATGACGTTAACCGTCACACCGCGTGAGCCGACTTCCTGAGCAAGAGATTTGCTCATGCCGATCAGACCAGCTTTGGCGGCAGAGTAATTGGCCTGACCAGGATTGCCTGTTGCCCCCACGATTGAGGCAATATTGACAATGCGTCCTTTTCTTTTGCGGAGCATACCTTTCAGGGCAGCACGGCATAAACGGAAAGGAGAAGACAAATCGAGATTAATTACCTGATCCCATTCTTCGTCCTTCATGCGAATGGCAAGATTATCGCGTGTCAGACCGGCATTATTGATAAGAATATCAACAGGAGCCCCTGCGGCTTCTTCAGCGCGGGCAATCAGAGTGTCGGCTTCTTCGGGGGAGGAAAGATTAGCGACAACGTAGCTGGCGCGGCGGTCACCCAGCATTTCTGCGTGCGTCTGTAAAACCAGTTCACGCGTGCCGGTAAGAACAACATGAGCGCCATGCTCATGGAGTGTTGTTGCAATAGCGCTGCCTATACCACCTGTCGCGCCGGTGATCAGAGCAACTTTTCCTTCCAGATTAAACATATTCTGCAATTTTCCTCTTATAATTAACGTGTTTTATTAAAGTGTTTTCAGAAAATTTTCTATATCAGCCGGTGTGCCGACGGAAAGAACAGATGATTCGCTGCTGATCCGGCGAATCAGCCCGGAGAGCACTTTGCCTGCTCCGATTTCAATAAAAGACTCAACGCCGGCAGATACCATATTTTCCACACTTTCGCGCCAGCGAACCTGCCCGGTGACCTGGTTGATCAGGTTTGTACGAATCGTTTGAGTATCCGTTTCCTGCTCGGCGGTGACGTTAGCAATAACAGGTACGACCGGTGGCATAACAGGGGCTTTAGCCAGAGCTTCAGCCATCGTTTCCTGGGCCGGACGCATCATGGAGCAATGAAACGGGGCTGAGACGGGCAGTTTCAGAGCACGTTTAATTTTCATTTCTTTCGCTATGAGAATGGCTTTCTCAATGCCGTCAGTCTGCCCTGAAATAACAGTCTGCCCGCCACCATTATCATTTGCGATTTCAACAATTCCGTCACTGCTGGCAGCTTTACAGATTTCTCTTACCTGCTCAGGGGTTGCGCCAATAATAGCAGCCATAGCACCCTCACCTGCCGGCACGGCTTTCTGCATAGCCTGACCACGAAGGCGCAGCAAACGTGCCGTCTCTGCTATGTTCAGTGAGCGTCCGGCGGCAAGTGCGGCATATTCTCCCAGTGAGTGCCCCGCCAGAAAAGTGGCTTTCTTTTTAAGGTCAAGACCACCTTCAGTTTCAAGAACCCGTAAAACAGCCATTGAAACAGCCATAAGGGCTGGCTGTGCATTATCTGTTGCAGTTAAAGTTTCGGCCGGTCCCTCAAAGATGACCTTCGAAAGCTTTTCGCCCAGAGCCTCATCAACTTCCTCAAAGACAGCGCGGGCTGCGGGAAAAGCGGCTGCAAGGTCAGCACCCATGCCAACTGACTGGCTGCCCTGCCCCGGAAAAACAAAAGCATAAACGGTCATAGTCTTTTTACTTTGCTCAAAAATGGATGGTGTTTGTTATGGAAGCGAAGACCTTCGCATAGCATTGCCTCTGATATTATAGAAGATGATATCAGGTGCGTTGCTTATGACGGAGCCTGAAGCAGTACGCGGTTGAGACTTTCAAGAACGGAGAAAGTTTCACGCCATACTGTCTCGAATTTAGTGTCAGGAACGCCCCGGGTTGCAAGAATCTGTGCAATGTCACCGACAGACCGAACGCCATCAATTAAAGGTAAAATACCACGTGCCTGAGGCGGAAGAGCGATGGGAACCACCAGCGTACCAAAGGAAAATGGTAATATATGATCAGGCGTCATTTGCATCGCGAGTTCTGTACCGGGGATTTCTCTCATGACCGGCACAGAATCATGGGCCATAAAATCCGGTGGCAATGTCGGGTTAGTATTTTTTACGACATAGGCAACATGAGTGGCCATGTTCCCTGCGAGAGATTCGGCAAGAGCCGCCTGCTCTCTGAAGCTGAGAGAAGAAATGACAGTGCGTAATTTTGCGTCGGGCAGGAAGAGCGATGGATTATAACGCGCAGGCTCAAGCAGGCATGCTGTTTTCAGACCGGCGTTGTCGATCAGATCAAGAAACCTGGGTGCGGTATAAGCGCGGTCTCTCGGGTTGAGGAGGAGATCATACAAGCCAGCATCACCACCGCTCAGATGATCGCCGAAATTACCATTCTGGCGGAGCCAGGCGGTTGCCGGCAGATAACGCATAACGCGACGTGCAATATCCAACCGTGTTTTTGGCGCGTCGCTTACAGGTGCAAGCTGTTGCAACGCATCCTGCAGCATATAAACCCCCGTTCGGCCATAAGGTGCATAGACCATAAGGCCCATGCCGCCATCAGCAGCAAGGGAGTTATTCAGTATTTGTAACGCGGCTTCAGGGTCAGGAAGATGGTGGAGCACACCGCAGCAGTCGATATAGTCAAACAGCCCGAGATTAAGAGAGGGAATCTGATCTATCGAAGCCTGAATGAAGCGGATATTTGTAAGTTTTCGCTCTGTCGCCCGTGCTTTTGCTACAGATAACGCTTTATCGGAGCGGTCAAGACAAAGCACCTCACCCGAACGGTCAGCACGTGTCATGTGTGTCGCAAGCATAATGGCGGCATCACCTGTGCCACATCCCGCGATCAATACGTTCAGTGGGGTCGTGCGTGGTCGCCTCGCTTTGAAAACCCAGTAATCGATTTCTCTGAGGTGACTGGGGCTGCCAATCAGCAGCCTTTTTCGTTCGTCCAGCGGGTTGCGCTCAGGGTAAGGATAAGACTCATACTGTGCAGCCAGACTATTGTCGCGCTCATCAGTTGTGTTGTGTTGTGACAAGGTCCGCTCCCCTTTTAGCGCGGAATCAGTTTGCCACGCTGCCATGCCTCAGCCGCTTCATCAGCAGAGAGACCCTCTGTGCGCATGGCGTAATCCATGGCGCTGATGATCTTAGTGCTGAGCATAAGTTCATCAAGTTCGTCGCGCAGGTCAATATCCATTTCTTCAGCGAGGCCCGGGCGAAGCAGCATATGGGCAGCTTTATTCTGAGGAAGAACGTTTTTTGGCTCATCAAGGGATGACAGGCTGGCCTGATGAAGGAGGAAGCACGGATCGGTCAGAATCATGAGGGACGCGGTATTGTTATCTAACGCGTCTGCGAGAGCTGAAAGAGCCTGATCGTCTGGCATGCTCTGCAGGGTGAAACCGGCTTCATTCAGGTTATATGCGGTAATAATTTTTTCGGCCTGCTGGCGCAGGGAATCCTGTACAATAATCGTGCGAGAGAAAGGAATTTCTTTTTCTGTCAGGTCGTTAAGCGACGCAAACCCTGAGTTGCTGTCTGGCAGATAGCAGCGCGTGCCAGGCTGAAATAAATTGCCAAGCTGCGTTACACCATTTGTAATCAGGGCGTCATCAGCTCCTGGCAGCCAGGCAGAGATATACAGATCAATTTCGCCATCGCTGAGCATCTGTCCGAGAATATCTTTAGGACCAATTGTGACTTCAGGTTCAATATCATGCGCTTCAATGACGCGGATAATGGCCGCTGCAGTCGCTTCATGTATCGTGTTTTCCGGATGAGCGAGCGTAAGAGTGGTTGTCATTTCAAGGGTTCCCTGGCAGCACAGCTAAGATTAAAGTTGTTGCAGCAGCAGAAAGCCCTTGATGCAATCCCTTAAAATAAGTTTCTGCCCTTAATATGCAGTAAAGCGACAGAAAATGGTGAAAACTATATCGGCAGAGCCGGTATCAGCCTGCTGCAACAATTTTTTCCTGACGTGGCAGCACGGGGCGGATCATCAGCAGGGCGTCTGCAAAAGAAGAAAACTGACCGAGTGAATTTTCCCGTATGGCATCGACCACGACCCATTTGTTGCCAAGAGAGAAAATTTTATAAGCCGGATCAGCGGTCTCGCGCACCCATACAACGACATATTCAGACGATGAGCCTGCACGTTTCTCGGTCGAAGAAAATACATCTGCATCACACAGGCCCATTGGCAGGCCGGCTTCGAGCCAGCGTGAAAGATAGTCGCGGTGATGAGGGAGGATTTCCAGCTGGAATGGAAGTATCTGGCAGGCGGACGATGCTTCGTTCGTGTGCAACATAATCTTACATCCTGTCATTACATTATCAGAGGCGCTGTGTTGCCTCTGTTTGTATCGGATGCAGATCCGGACCGCTACGGTAAAGTTTCTTTTTCGCCTCCAAAAGAGGCAGAAAAGAACCTGAGTTGCACAAAAAACACACTATCTTGAGTGGAAAGTGAAATAATTGCCTAAAAATTAATCGATAGTTTATTTTTTAGGCTTTCGTGTTAAAATTTCGCAGAGATCATGACAGAGCCGTAGTTAAACAGGCCTGAGCGCGCTCCTTTAAACTGCTGAGTCTGCCATACCTGGCTGTAAGAAACACGAAGGCCGTAAAACATAACGGCCAGACCGGCGTGAATTTCACCAACATCCCACCGTTTATCAACGTGCAGAGAGTTGCTGCGCATTGTGTTGCCCTGAAGGCTGGCATCATAGGCAACAGCCTGCCCTGTTACGCCGCCAAAGACGTACCATGCAAAGGGACGCGTTGCTTTATAGGCATCTGTTCCGTCTGTACCTGATGCAGTGATAGTGGGAACACCAAAGTCACTGTTTAGCCCCTGACCGATGCGAATCATGTCGCCGATTTTGCCATAAATCTGAAAATCACCGGCTGCGGCCGCAACTGATGGCAGGGTATCCATCTCAATGCCGTAGACTTTGACAATTGGCAGGCGCCAGACCCGACCAGCCTGAACCTGGAAGATGATCTGATTCTGCAGCTGATGACTCCAGCCTTTGTTGGTTGTGTCGCCAATCATGTTGTGAAAGCCGTTCTGAACCTGTCTGGCCAGAGAGGCTGGTCCCATAACGCCGGCCTGAATACCAAAAACGCTGCGGGATAAATCGGTGTCGTTGATGAGATTGATTGTTCCCAGCAAGACGCCGCTGTAGGGGCGTGTGCGTAACAGACTGTTATGTGGCTGCCCGGGTGCCCAGGGGCTGCGAACCTGTGTGTCACTTGGGGTGAAGATCAGCTGCTGTATACCCATGCTGATTCGCTGCACACCTTCACCCAGAATGGCTTTGTTGATTTTCGCAATAGGAGCGGGAAGCGTATCTGTGCCCGATGTCCAGTTTATGCGCAGGCCACTGGTATAATACTGATCGGATGTACCTTTCAGAGTTGAGACCGCATCGTTCTCACCCTGGACAGTCCATGTCCCTGTTTTGTCCTGTAAAGGTGTGGCATGCGCGCTTTTCGCAGCACTGACGCTTATAAAGAGGCACCCTGTCAGCAGGAGAGTCTTTGTGGCTTTATGCCGGAGCGCAGAAGGGGCGGCGATGGCGGGCATTATCACTCTCTTTGATTTTTAATACAGCAGGATATCAGCAAGGACTCCTTATTAATTGAAAATTATGTGCCAGGTAAAGCTGCTATTTGCCTTACTGATGCGCATACTCCGCAGCTGGCCGCTAAGTTTTTAAGGTTTTTTTCACGTTTTTGTGAGTATCTTTACAAAGATGATGCAAATCTTTTGGTTTTCGTGCTTTCCTGTAGCGGCGTTGCGGTTAGTTATGCTAGCGTTGACGCGAGGAAGTTATTCCAAAGGGTGTATGTCGTGCAGTTCATGGTCAGTTTTATAAAAATGATGCCGGAACCTGCACTGCCGTTTGGCAAGCTTTCCGTTTTTCAATATCTGGAGAAGGTAAAACCTGTCTCCATGTTCCAGGATCAAGACCGTTGAGAAGTAACAGGACCGACCGCAGCTCTCGTTCTCCGCGCCGCGGCGGATTTGACGATGATTTTATGTCTGCACCGCCAGCATCATATGGCGAGCGCCCTTCCTTTGGTGACCGTGGGGGCTTCGCTCCCCGCAGACCAGCTGGTGGTGGTGGCCCGCAGGTTATTGCCTCTGGCGCAGAGATTGGCGCTATAGTCAAATGGTTTAACAATGAAAAAGGCTACGGCTTTGTTGAGCTGTCTGACGGTTCAGGCGATGTGTTCCTGCATGCCAATGCCCTTTCTCAGATCGGCCATGACGGTGTAAATCCAGGTGCAACTCTGGTTGTGCGTATTGGTCAGGGCCCTAAAGGTCGTCAGGTTGCAGAGGTTATCTCTGTTGACGAAAGCACAGCGACAGCACAGGAAGCGTCAGATCGTCCACGCGGCGGTTTTAACGCAGGTGGTGGTAACCGCGGTGGTTTTGCCCGTGCGCCTCGCCCGGCTCCGGATATGTCGCATGCAGAAGAAGTGCGCGGTACTGTTAAATGGTACAACTCCACAAAAGGTTTTGGCTTTATTACACCTGATGGCGGTGGCAAGGACATTTTTGTTCACGCTTCAGCCCTTGAGCGTTCAGGTCTGACCAGCCTTAATGAAGGACAGTCAACCCACGTTAAAGTTGTTCAGGGTCAGAAAGGCCCGGAAGCAGCTCAGGTTGACCCTGCCTGATTTTTCTGAGTAATCAGAATGAAAAGCCCCGCTTTATGCGGGGTTTTTTATTGGTCAGATTTTATAAAAAATGACTGAGCCCAGGAGAGAGAATTCCTCAGTAGTCTCCCCTGCCCTTGTCACGTAAAACCCGAGCCTTATTTCGTTGCCAGTCACGCTCAGCAATAGCATGTCGCTTATCGACATTTCTCTTGCCTTCACCAAGGCCAAGAGTGACTTTGGCAACACCTCTTTGATTGAAATGAATATCCAGCGGCACCAGAGTGGCGCCCTCTTTGGCAACCGCGCCAAGGTATTTTTGTACCTGCTTGCGGTGCAGCAGCAGCTTGCGAGGGGCCTTCGTATCAAAACGCGAGAGTACTCCCCCCTGATACTCCGGGATATAGCTGTTAAAAAGCCACAGCTCACCGTCACGCTCGCCTGCATAGGCCTCTGTAATTGTTGCGCGCCCAAGGCGTAAACTTTTTACTTCAGCGCCTTTAAGTACCAGGCCAGCTTCAACTGTCTCTTTAATGGCATAGTTGAAGCGCCCTTTACGATTCTGCGCGGCGATGCCGTGTGAGATCATCGCGCTTTTACGAGGTTTCTGGGCCATTAGCTGAGTAATCCGGTATCCATAAGTGCTTGTTTGACCTTTTGACGTGAGGTTTCTGTCAGGGGGGCAAGCGGCAGACGAGTCGTTTCGCCGGCCAGTCCGAGAAGGCTGGCAGCGTATTTTACAGGCGCGGGATTGCTTTCACAGAACAGTGCATCATGAAGTGGTAGCAGCTTATCCTGTAAGGCAATGGCTTCATCTGTTTTATTATGTTGCCATGCTTTTTGCACCGCAGCGCATAAAGCAGGAGCAATATTGGATGTCACGCTGATGCAGCCATCCCCGCCGGCAGCAAGGAAGGCAACTGCTGTGCCATCTTCACCTGAGAGCTGGTTAAAGGGCTTGTCGATGGCACGGCGGAGCTGAAGGGGGCGCAGAAGGTTAGCTGTTGCGTCCTTTACCCCGGTGATATTGCCATGTTTCGCCAGGCGGGCAAACGTCTCAACGCTGATTTCAACGACAGAACGACCAGGAATGTTATAGAGGATAACAGGAATGGAAATGGCGTCAGCAATTGCTGTGAAATGCCGGTAAAGACCTTCCTGCGTAGGTTTGTTATAGTAAGGCGTAACAACAAGAGCAGCAGAAGCCCCGGCTTTCTCTGCATGTCTGGCCAGGTCAATAGCTTCAGCTGTGCTGTTCGAGCCTGCTCCGGCAATAACGGGTACCCGTCCGCCTGCAATTTTGATGGTTCGCTCCACCACAGCATGGTGTTCGTCATGCGAAAGTGTAGGGCTTTCACCGGTTGTGCCCATAGCACATAACGCCGAGGTGCCTTCTTTGACCTGCCAGTCCACCAGCTTTTCCAGAGAAGGAAAATCAAGGCTTCCGTCTTGATTCATGGGAGTAATAAGGGCCGTAACTGAGCCGGTAAAGCGTGTATGAGACATAATCTGTCAGCTGTCCTGGGCGGTGGTGGTGGTGCGTGTCGTACCAGAAGTGATATCGGTAATTTCCCGGCGGAAGGGCGACTGGGCATAGACACCCAGGATATTTGACTCGCGGGAGAAAAATTCAAGCTCGGCAATAGCCTTTGAAAGTGAGGGACTTTCAGGATGCCCCTCTACATCCATCAGAAAGCGCGTCGCAGCAAAATCCCCTGGCGACATGTAGCTTTCAAGGCGGGTCATATTAATGTTGTTGGTCGCAAAGCCTCCCAGCACTTTATAGAGTGCGCCGGGAATATTTCTGACGTTAAAAATAAGCGTAGTCATAATATTTATACCGTCAGCTGCTGGCCGGGCTGCTGTTTCCGAGACGATATAGAATCGTGTTGTGTTGTGTCGGGCATCTTCAACATTATGCTTCAGAATAGTCAGCCCGTTGAGTGTGCCTGCCAGCTCTGACGCTACGGCAGCCTCCTCCGGGTTGTTCCATGCAGCAACCATTTCTGCAGCGCCGGCAGTGTCAAATTCCACAACCGGCGTGAGGTTATAGTCGTGCAGCAGTCCCATGATCTGCCCCATAGCGACAGAATGCGTGTGAACTCTCTTGATATCTTCTATCTTTGTGCCTGGAACAGCGAGTAAGCAGTGCTCAACACGCTGAAAATGCTCGCCAATAATTGAAAGGCCGGCATTAGGCAGCAACGTATGAATGTCAGGAACCCGGCCTGCCAGGCTATTTTCGCATGCCAGCATAGCCTGCTCTGCCCGCCCCTGGTGCACGGCGTCAATGGCTTCAGCAAAGGTTTTGCATGGCAGAGTAATCCATCCCGGCCGGGCTGCGCGGCAGGCCAGATCGGAATAAGCGCCAGGACGCCCCTGAAAAGCTATCGTATTTTTTGTCATGCTATGCCGTTACCCAGTTCTTTGCGGGCGCGCTCAAGGTCTTCGAGGGTATCTACACCAAAGGGAGCATGAGAGATATGCCCGCAGCCAATGCATAACCCGGCTTCAAGGGCGCGAAGCTGTTCGAGTTTTTCACGTTTTTCCAGGCCGGATTCGGGCAGGCTGATAAAATGCCTCAGTGCCTCTCTGCGCCATCCGTACACGCCGACATGATGCCAGAATACACCTTCGCCCCACGGAATAACATTGCGGGAGAAATAAAGAGCGAGTGCGCTGGTGGCATTTTCGCGAAAGTTACAGGCCACTTTAACGACAGAGAAAGCTGTTTTTTCTTCATCTGAAGTAATGGGAGCGACAAGTGTACCAATATCATAAGCCGGGTTGTCCATGACCCGGGCCAGGGTGTGCAGGTGCTCAGGGGCAAATGTTGGCAGATCCCCCTGCAGATTAATAATCAGGTCATGGTTGCCGGCAGGGTCCACCAGCTGGGCTGCATGCCAGGCTCTGTCTGAGCCCGATGGCAGTTCAGGAGGAGTCAGGCACGCCTGACCACCGGCGTTGATGACGACATCACAGATTTCCTGGTCAGCTGCGGCAACAATGACGGGACCGATTCCTGCCGCCTGTGCGGCTTCCATGACATGCAAAACCATCGGCTTCCCGGCAATATCAGCCAGTGGTTTGCCCGGTAAGCGCGTAGAGGCAAGCCTCGCAGGAATGATGACAAGAGGTGATGTCATCGGCTTGCTCGATATTCAGCCACAGATTATAGCCTTGAATTAAGCAGTGAATACTGGACCCGCAGCAGGATGCGGAGCGGACGCCTCAGAATGAAGCGGTTTGCAGTCTAGAAAAGGTGCGCATGAAACGCAACCAGAGGCGTGGGTTGAGCAGAAGATGAAGAGTATATTTCTTAACAGGCTGGGTGCCGCAGTTGTGCTTAGTCTGGGTATGGCAGGAGTTTCCTGGGCTGCGGGTAGTGCCGTGGTGCCCGATACGGCCCCTGCTCATCCGGCTTTTTCTGTTCCTGGAGTGGAAAAAGCCTCCGCAGAGGTCGCGCTGAAAAAAGGCAATGCTGAACGTGGTGCCGTTCTGGCTCAGCAGTTTTGTGGCATCTGCCATCAGTTTAAAGCGGGACAGGAAAGTGTAGGCCCCGACCTCGCCGGCATAGCAGGACGAAAAATTGCGTCTGTGACGGTTTATTCATACTCCCCTGCTCTGGTGGCTCTGAATACTCAGTCATGGACAGATCAGAAATTATCAGACTGGCTGACATCACCCATGCATTTTGCCCCCGGTACGCGCATGTCATTTCCCGGCCTGCCTTCAGCCGATCAGCGCGCTGACCTGATCGCATTCCTTCATACTCTTGGTCATGCTGATGAAAAAGCATCACCGCCAGCGCAGTAAAGACTGAGCCATGAAGCCTGATACCTGCGATTTTTTTCGTGATATTGCTGTAATGATGGCTGATGCGGCCCGCACAGTCATTCGTCCCTGGTTCAGGGCACCTTTTGACGTTGTAAGTAAGGCTGATAAAAGCCCGGTTACTGTGGCTGACCGCACTGCAGAACGGGTTATGAGGGCAATACTGGCGGAGCTTTTGCCAGAACATGGCGTGTTTGGTGAAGAGTTCGGTCTTGAGAATGAGAAGGCACGCTATCGCTGGCTGCTCGACCCGGTTGATGGCACACGGTCCTTTGTGACAGGCCGGCCTTTATTTGGCACACTGATCGCGCTGCTGGAGGATGGAGAGCCGGTTATTGGTCTTATCGATCAGGCTGTCACCCAGGAGCGCTGGCTGGGTGTAAAAGGCCAGAAAACACTCTTTACTTCCCCGCTGGGAGGGAATGCACAGACCCGCGCCTGTCATGAGCTGGCACAGGCTGAAATGTCATGTACCTCCCCCGAGATGCTTGAAATGGCACCCCATGAAGGCTGGAAAGTGCTTAAGCAGAATACTGCTCGTATGACGTGGGGGGGAGACTGCTATGCATATGGCCTCCTTGCGCTGGGGCAGATCGACCTCATTACTGAATGTGATATGAACCCATGGGACTGGGCTGCACTTGTGCCTGTTATCGAGGGGGCCGGTGGTAAAATTACAGCCTGGGACGGGAGCAGCCTGAGAGCAGATGGTGACAGGACTGTACTGGCAGCCGGTAACGCCGTGCTGCATGAAAAAGCAGTCAGAATGTTACGGTCTTCTCAGGATATCTGACAGGGCAGAGCCTGGAATTTTTCTTCGTTATGCGATATGTGATCGCGTTGCCACAACAGGGATGGTCATTCCGACATGAATACACACTTATCTCTCTCTAAGGATAAGATTCGCATTCTTCTGCTTGAAGGCGTGCATGACAGTGCCGTCGCGCTGCTTAAAGCCAGCGGGTACGAGAATGTTGTCCGTCATAAGGGAGCCCTGGAGGGGGAGGCCCTTACAAAAGCACTTGAAGGTGTGCATATTGTCGGGATCCGTTCCCGCACACAGCTGACAAAAGAGGTCATAGAAAAAGCAGATCGCCTTATTGCTATCGGCTGTTTCTGCATTGGTACCAATCAGGTTGACCTTGAAGCCGCCCGGATGAACGGTATTCCGGTTTTTAACGCGCCATATAGTAACACACGCTCTGTCGCCGAACTGGTGATGGGTGAAATCGTTATGCTGATGCGCCGTATTTTCCCCCGTTCAGTCGGCTGCCATAACGGTGACTGGAATAAATCAGCGACTGACAGCTGGGAAGTGCGCGGTAAAACTCTGGGTATTGTTGGCTATGGCTCTATTGGCTCACAGCTTTCTGTGCTCGCTGAAGCCTTTGGCATGCGCGTTATTTATTTTGACGTGACAGACAAGCTGGGGCATGGCAACGCGGGAGCCGTTGATACGCTGGAAGAACTGCTGGCAGAAAGTGATGTGGTCAGCCTGCATGTGCCGCAGTTGCCATCTACAAAAAATCTGATGGGTGCCAGCCAGATTAAGGCTATGAAAAAAGGCTCCTTTCTCATCAATAATGCACGTGGCAATGTTGTTGATCTGGATGCTCTTGCTGAGGCTCTCAAAAGCCGCCACCTGCTCGGTGCTGCAATTGACGTGTTCCCTAAAGAGCCTAAAGGCCCGGCTGAAAAATTTGAATCTCCGCTGCTCGGCCTGGAGAATGTCATTCTGACACCGCATATCGGTGGTTCTACCGCTGAAGCGCAGGAGCGTATCGGGGTTGAAGTAGCCCGTAAGCTTGTTGAGTATTCTGATGTTGGCTCGACTTTTGGTGCTGTGAACTTCCCGGGTGTTCAGTTGCCTGAAAGCCCCGGAGGTACGCGCTTTATGCATGTGCACCATAATGTGCCCGGCATGATGATGCGCCTCAATGAAATTTTCCTTCAGGAAAAAAGTAACGTAACCGCACAGTTTCTTCAGACCGATGGTGAAATTGGTTATGTTGTCATTGAAGCTGACACCCAGCGTAACACAGAGCTTGATGACCGTATTCTTGCCGCTCTGCGCTCTCTTGAGGGTACAATCCGCGCAAGATTGATCTATAAAGGTCATTAATTTTATGTAATAAATGCGGATATGATTAATGCTCGTATCCGCAGTTTTTCTTTTTCAGGTATCGAGGCAAGGCCTGTCTGGGTTGAAGTCCAGATCTCGACAGGTCTGCCTTCGTTTCAGATTGTTGGCCTGCCGAATAAAACCGTTGGTGAAGCGCGTGAGCGGGTCAGAGCCTCCTTTGCTTCCGTCGGGTTATCTCTCCCCCCTAAGCGTATCGTTGTTAATCTGGTGCCGGCGGACCTTCTTAAAGAGGGCTCACATTTCGATCTGCCTATAGCACTCGCTCTTCTTGTCGCTATGGGTATTATCCCCCCAGAACAAATAACTGAGTTCGCAGCGTTAGGAGAGTTGTCGTTAAACAGCTCTTTGCATCCTGTCGCGGGTGTTTTATCAGCTGCGATTGAGGCGGCTTCAATGACGCTGGGTCTTATTTGTCCGCATGCGCAGGGAGAAGAAGCTCTGTGTGGGGGCAATATTCCGGTTCTGGCAGCGACTAATCTGCTTGAGCTGGTTAATCACTTCAATGGTGCGCAGGTCTTGCCGCAGCCGGTTTTTTCTTCCCCCGAAACAGAGGCACACTCAGAGAAGCTCCCTGACTTATCAGACGTCAGAGGGATGGAGACAGGCAGGCGCGCGCTCGAAATAGCTGCTGCAGGCGGGCACTCTCTTTTATTTTCAGGTCCTCCTGGTGCAGGAAAGTCAATGCTTGCAGCCTGCCTGCCCTCTCTTTTGCCAGATTTAACAGCGCAGGAAAGTCTTGAGGTTTCACGTATTTATAGCGCTGCCGGGTTGTTGCAGGGCGGGCGACCTCTCAGGCGCCCCCCTGTACGTGACCCTCATCATTCCGCCAGTCAGGCCGCTTTAACTGGCGGAGGCATGAAAGCCGCTCCCGGAGAGATTAGCCTGGCGCATCATGGTGTGTTGTTTCTGGATGAGCTGCCTGAATTTTCAAGGACCGTGCTTGAGGCTTTACGTCAGCCGCTTGAAACAGGTCGTATCAGTATTGCCAGAGCAACGGCTCATGTGACCTACCCTGCCCGTTTTCAGCTGGTTGCAGCGATGAATCCCTGCCGGTGTGGCTATATGGGTGATGCAGAAAAAGAGTGCAGAAAAGCCCCGCGTTGTGCGGAGGATTATATGGCCCGGCTGTCGGGGCCGCTGCTGGACAGAATAGATTTGTTCGTAGCGTTTAATCCGTTCACACCGCTTGATTATATGGCCCGGCCAGCAGGTGAAAGCAGCGCTGCTGTGGCTCAGCGTGTGCTTGCTGCTCGTAAGCGGCAGCAGGTCAGGCAGGACGATGTGAAAAATGCTGAGGCAAAGCCAGAAAACATGAGCATGTCAGCCGATGCTGAAGCTACGGCACAGAAAATAGCGGCCCGTTTTCATTTTTCAGCACGTGGTTACACACGTATGATACGCATTGCACGGACAATAGCTGATCTCGCCTGCGCAGAAAATATAGGGCCCCCGCATATTGCGGAGGCCGCGATCTATCGTTCGAGGTCAGGAAGTTAATTGACCATTTTATGATTTTAAAAGCACAAAAGCCTGTGAGAGATCAGCTTTAAGGTCTTCGATATTTTCCAGACCGATCTGTAGCCTGAAGGACGGCCCGGCACCATCTGTCGGGGCCTCATAATTGCGGGTAATCATACCGCCTGATGTTGGCAGAACCAGGCTTTCATATCCGCCCCATGATGCGCCAATACCGAAAAGCTGCAGGTTATTGATGAATCGCTCCATAGCGCTCTGCGCATAGTCCGCTTTCAGAATGACGCCAAATAAACTGCCCGCGCCTTTAAAGTCGCGCTTCCAGAATTCGTGCCCAGGGCAGCCAGGCAGCGCCGGATGAAGAACTTTTTTTACTTCAGGTCGGGTCGTTAACCATTGAGCAATAGCCAGAGCGGACTGAGACTGATGCGCAAGCCTGACACCCATTGTACGCAGGCCGCGTAATGTCAGCCAGCAGTCATCAGCACCGGCAAGCTGCCCAAGTTCAATGGCCGTATCGCGTAATATTTTCCAGTGCTCAGGGGTGTTAACGATAATGGCCCCGGCGATGACATCTGAGTGCCCTGAAGGGTATTTGGTCAGGGCCTGTACTGAGATATCAACACCATGCTCAAACGGTTTAAAAATGCCAAAGCCCCAGGTGTTGTCGAGTGTCAGAAGAGCATTGTTTTTATGTGCGAGTGCTGCAAGTGCAGGAATATCCTGCACTTCGAAGGTATGGCTGCCTGGGCTTTCCGTAAACAGCATACGTGTGTTGTCGCGAAAATACGCCTGGAGTTTTTCAGGTGAAAGAGATGGTGGGTAGAAGGTGGTTTCTACCCCAAAGCGTTTGAGTGTGTGGTTGGCAAAGCGTCTGGTCGGACCATAGACATTGTCGGGCAGCAGGCAGTGATCACCTGTTTTCAGAAAGGTCAGAAAAGGCATAGTGCAGGCCGCAAGGCCTGAGCTGACAGTCTGACAGTGGGTACCACCTTCTATCATCGCAAGAATTTTCTCAAGTTCATGCTGCGGAGGTGAGCCCATAGCACCATAAATATATTCATGCTCATACCGGAGCTTCCCCCTGGCGTTCATATCCTCCAGTGTCGGGAAGAGAACTGTTGAGCCTCGTGTCAGGGGGACGTTTACAGAAGTGCCCGCAGCATTTTGTTCCGGCCTGGCCTGATGTGTGAGCAGCGTTGCAAGAGCCTGCCAGCCGTTTTTGACGGAATGATCTGATGTCATGGTGCTATTTGTCTTTAGTTACAGGTGTATCAGTGCGCGCGCCCCATTCGGCCCACGAACCATCATAAAGTGCGCCCTGAGGCAGCCCGGCGTGAGCAAGAGCAACGCTTAGCACACTTGCTGTCATGCCGGAGCCACATGTTGTGATAGCAGGCGCACCGGAAGCAGAGACCCCGGCTTGACTAAAAATATCACATAGTTTTTCGGTGCTGAGGAAGGTTTTGTCGGGGGTAAGAACATTCTGGTAAGGCAGGTTTACGGCTCCTGGCATATGGCCTGAAGCAACTCCGGCTCTGGGTTCCGGCACGCGGCCATAAAATCTGTCCGCTGAGCGGGCATCCAGAACCGGGTTCGAGCCATAACGAACGCAATCCAGCATATCCCCCAGCCCTTTAATGCGACTGTAGTGGGTCTTACTGTGATAAACGGCGGCAGCTTTAGCCGGAGAGATGCCTTGCTCTGTCGGTAAATCATGGTTCACCCAGGCCGGTAATCCGCCATCAAGAACGTAAACTTTGTCATGGCCAAATAATCTGCACAGCCACCAGCCCCGACAGGATGAAGCAACATTGCCCTGGTCATAAAAAACTACCGTATCAGCGTGAGATATACCCAGAGCGCCAAAGTGCTGTTCAAAATGTGCAGCTCCCGGCGCTGTGTGCGGCTGTGTACTTTCCGGGTCTGAGAACAGGTCGATATCAAAATATGCACTGCCGGGGATATGATTGCCGGTAAATGCCTCCCGGGGGTTGAAGTTCTGCCCGGGAAGCAGTGCCGTGGCATCAAGAATATGTATCTTAGGGTCGCTGATATGCTTTTGCAGGGCAGTCACAGAAATAAGAGGTGACATCATGTTACCAACTTTGAAACAGCACCCTGAAGGCGGCAGGGCAGGAAAAAATAATATTTCTCCGATGTTACCGAAGATTTATTTCTCTGCAATCACTTTTCATAACCTCAGGGTATATAAAACAGGCATATAAAGGTGCCGGCTTGCATGTCGGCTCATTCTGGTCATGATCAGGGTGAGAGAAATAAATTGTACGGTTAGCTGAAACGATGACTGGTCCTTCCGGAATTACGACCGAGCGGATACTACAGACTCTTCTGGTTGGTGCTATTGCTTTTGGCTGCATTGTGGTTCTGACACCCTTGTCAGAATCGATTTTGTGGGCGGCAGTGATTACCTATACAACATGGCCTGTTTTTCGGTTTTTAAGGCGACGGATGAAACCCGTGCCAGCCAGCCTGGGCATGGTTGCTTTGTGTAGTGTGTGCGTCGTTATGCCACTGGCATTTCTGGCTTCGACTATTATAGCAGTCAGCCCGCGCTGGGCTGAAAAGCTGATGGATATTTTTAGTGTGCAGCATACCCTGCCCCCGTTACCGGGCTGGCTGACACAACTGCCCATGGTGGGGCATGAGCTAAGCAAAAAATGGATCAGGCTGGAGTATGCCATTAACCATCTCAGGCCAGAGATAGGCCCTTATGCTGATAAAATGGTTGAAGCGTCATTTGCCCTTTTTATGCAGCTTGCAAGTGGGGCTCTGCATCTGGTTATGGCGCTCTTTATTTCTTTTTTCTTCTGGCTGAGTGGCCTGTCGATGGTTGATGCCTTGCACACTATCGCAACCCGTATTGCCGGGCGTCATGGTGAAAGACATCTGCATCTGATAGGTGGTACGGTACGTGGCACCGTGTATGGAATTTTAGGTACAGCAATTATTCAGGGCCTGCTGACAGGTATTGGCTTTCGCTGCGTTGCTCTTCCTGACCCGGTGATGTTTGGTGTTATTGCATTTTTTCTGGCTGTTCTTCCGATTGGTGCGCCTCTGTTGTGGGTTCCGGCAGGGATATGGCTGATGGCTGATCATCAGATAATAAAAAGTATTTTTTTACTTTTATTCGGCATTATATTTATTTCCGGAGCGGACCATATCATCAGACCGTTTTTTATTGCCCGTGGTGCAAAAATGCCTTACCTGCTTACAATAATGGGCGTCATTGGTGGCGTTGTGTCTTTTGGCGCATTAGGTGTGTTTATAGGACCTGTTTTGCTGGCTGTCGGGTATACGCTGACGATAGAATATGCAGGGCGTGGCCCCTCGTCTCTTATGTCTGAGAGTGATAGCAGGAGTGTGTCTTCATGATGCGCCGTCGTTTACGTTTAGAGCCGCTTACGCAGATGCTGCGCCCCAAACAAAGGCTGATACCTGAACATATTCATGTTGCTGGCAATGCGGTAAAAATTATCAGCTGGAATTTGCTGCGCCGTACAGGAGCTACGGTTCACGATGTAACCCAGCTGATTGAGGCAGAGCAGCCTGATATTCTTCTGATGCAGGAAGCAACTGAAGAAATTGATCTGTTACCTGAAATTATGGGCGGCTATTATGAGCGCGCTCCTTTGCCCGGGCGTATTCACGGAGTTGCCTGCTGGAGCCGCAGAGAGTTTCTCAGACAGCCACGAGCCTGTATTATTCCCTCAGGGGCTGTTGTTAAGCGTCATACCCTGATCATTGAATATCCCGGGTTTTCTCTTGCTAATGTACATTTGTCGCATGGGCAGGTTTTAAACAGGCGGCAGTTAAGGCGTATCGCGGCACTTATGCCTGCACCCTGTGCAATTCTGGGTGACTTTAACCTGATTGGCCCAACGATGGTTCCTGGCTTTCAGGACGCCGGGCCTAAAGCGCCAACACACAATATGGCCTCAGTTTTTCCCATTCGTATTGATCGCTGCCTGGTAAGCGGCATGCATTGTGTTGAATCGCAGGTGCTGCCTGTATTTGCTTCCGATCACAGGCCAATTGCTGTCAGGCTGGTTTATTAACCCTAGGCTCAGGACCTGTTAATTTATTGAACTGAGCGAGAGATTGTGATTCACAGGCTTACCG